>JARRJW010000062.1:1347-8828 GCA_037388785.1 Gammaproteobacteria bacterium | reverse complement strand
GAAATTTCACCAGTATAAGCACCTTTGTCATGAATCGAAATATCCTGGCCACCATAGGCAATTTCGGTTCCATCAAGCTGGTTGCAAACATCACTGATATAAACCGATGGGCAGCAAACAGCCATTTCTGCAGAGTTTACATCAGACAAACCCGCTTTAATTCCATCAAGCAGAATTCTTATGCTCTCGCGAGAACCGTTCATTTTCCAGTTACCGGCTACCAGTGTTTGACGCATCGGGAAACTCCAAGTCGTAATGTAGTGATAATATATAAGGCGCGGTACTTTACAGGCCGTGCCTTGGCAAATCAACCAAAATGGGTGGCGATCACACCAGCCACACCCCGGCACACGAACTCACTGCTGCGGCTGCTCCCTTCCGGGCCTGACCGGGTTCACAGCTAATCGTTGCGGGGGGACCGGCATGGTCACCATAACGGGGGCGGATTATGCCGGTTAACGGGGGGGTGAGTCAAAATTCATCTTTATCTTTTTATTCAGAACTGCGCGAATTTCCCTCAAAACCGCTTTACATACTTCCATGTAAGCTTGATAGAAAGCCCCTGTTTCAGTCACTTTTCGTGAAACACACGCAAGATCTCATCCCATCAATCTCAATAAAAATCAGATTTCTAAGAAACCGACTGATTCAGGCTTGATATTGAGACTACGCTGACAGATTCACCGCTAACCTGCCAATGAATATCATAAGATGAGAACCGCATACCGTACACCCTGTCAGCCGCATCCTCTTGATAGGCTGGACGAACATCGTAAGACAACACTTCCACGATCATTTGCCGCAAGCTTTCATCCGCTATTTCCTGCAGCTGCTTTTCTGCCTGAGGAGAAAAAATGACCTGCATTCGGGCTTCGGGGGCTCCGACAGCAAAACCTTCACTGGCATCTGGCACACTGTCAACGTAGGGTATATAAGGTTTGATATCGACAACAGGTGTTTGATCTATCAGGTCCAGGCCCTGCACGTTAAGCATTATCCGGGAACCACTGGCATCCAGGTTTTCCAGCGCAGCAACAGATAGTCCCAGGCTGTTCGGCCTGAACGGAGAGCGACTCGCAAAAACACCTGTTTTCTTATTACCACCCAATCTCGGAGGCCTGACGGTGGTTCTCCATTGCTCCTGCTGAGCCTGATGAAATATAAATGTGACCCAGATGTGGCTGAAACTCTCCAGTCCTTTGAATGCCTCGGCTTGGTTAAATGGGCTAAGAATTTCGATTTGAGAAGAAATATTGACCAGTCCGGGCTGGCGTGGCACACCAAATTTTTCCTTAAACGGTGAATGCACGATGCCAATCGGTTCAATTGTGAAGCTCATTTTCTTCTGATCGGCCTGGCCTTTTTTCTCGCAGCAACCGTTCTTTTCGCAGCAGGTTTTTTGGCGCCAAAATGGTTTTTATCCGAATACCTGGCTTTCGGTACCAACTGGTGTTTGCCGCTACCAATCAGGTCCTCTCGTCCCATACGCTTAAGCGCCTCTCTGAGCATTGGCCAGTTGGCCGGATCGTGGTAACGCAAAAAAGCCTTGTGCAGTCGACGACGTTTTTCACCCTTGACCGTATTGACCTTTTCAGAGCGTGAAGAGCGGATGCGTTTTAACGGGTTGTAACCGCTATGGTACATCGCTGAAGCAATAGCCAGCGGTGTTGGCAGAAATGCCTGAACCTGGTCAGGACGGAAATTACTGGATTTCAGCCATAATGCCAGATTCAGCATGTCTTCATCAGTGGTGCCTGGATGGGCGGAAATAAAATAAGGAATCAGGTATTGCTCTTTACCGGCCTCTTTACTGTACTTGTCAAAAAGCTTTTTGAATCTTTCGTAGGTACCAATGCCAGGTTTCATCATTTTCGACAAAGGACCGGACTCGGTATGCTCAGGTGCAATTTTCAGATAACCGCCAACGTGATGCGTCACCAGTTCACGAATATATTCAGGATCTTCTACAGCCAGGTCATAGCGAAGCCCGGATGCGATAAAAACACGTTTGATACCCGGTAGTGCCCGCGCCCTGCGATACAGACGGGTCAGGTGACTGTGATCTGTTTTAAGGTTTTTACAGATGCCCGGATAAACACAGGACAGGCGACGACAGGAAGCTTCAATCTTTTCGTCCTTACAATGCAGTCGATACATGTTGGCGGTAGGACCACCTAGATCAGATATGTTGCCGGTAAAACCAGGCACCTGGTCACGAATGGTCTCAATTTCACGGATTATGGAGTCTTCTGAACGGTTTTGGATGATACGCCCCTCATGCTCGGTAATTGAGCAAAAAGTACAGCCGCCAAAACAGCCACGCATGATATTGACCGAAAAACGAATCATTTCCCAGGCCGGGTTTCTGGCATCTCCGTATAATGGATGTGGCTTGCGGGTGTACGGCAATTCGTAAACCGCATCAAACTCCTCGCTGGTTAATGGTATCGGCGGCGGGTTCAGCCAGACATCGCGTTTGCCATGACGTTGAACCAGGGCCCTGGCATTGCCCGGGTTGGTCTCCTGGTGAAACACTCGGGATGTATGTGCGTACAGGCGCTTGTCCTCAATGACCTGGTCGTAGGATGGCAAGCGCACGACCGTCCTGTCACGCTGCATGCCTTTGGGACGATGATTAAACTGAATAATGTTCGTTTCTGTCTTGGCAGTCTTTTGATCGCTGCAGTTAGTTTGCGCTTTGCTGGTATCCAGGTATGGATCCGGATCGGCACTGACTTCCGAAACCTCGTCATCCAGAACAGTGGAATCCATTTCAAGCCAGTCATCAGGAATACCCTGCCGCATAAAACCCGTTCCGCGTATATCCTGAATATCCTGAATCGACTCACCATTGGCCAGACGAAGAGCCAATTCAACAATCGCCCTTTCCGCATTGCCAAAAAGCAGCATATCGGCCTTAGAATCAGGCAGAATGGAGCGACGAACCTTTTCTGACCAGTAATCGTAATGGGCAATACGCCGCAGGCTCGCTTCAATGCCGCCAATCACAACCGGCACGCCTTTAAAGGCTTCCCTGGCACGTTGAGCGTAGACAATGACAGAACGGTCAGGACGTTTGCCCGGCTCACCATCGGGCGTGTAAGCGTCTTCCGAACGTCTTTTTCGATCTGATGTGTAACGATTGACCATGGAATCCATGTTGCCTGCGGTAATGCCAAAAAACAGATTTGGCTGGCCCAGTGCCCGAAAAGCATCTGCGCTGTGCCAGTCGGGCTGGGCGATAATTCCGACCCGAAAGCCCTGTGATTCGAGCAGACGTCCGATCAATGCCATACCAAAACTCGGATGATCGACGTAGGCATCTCCGGTGACAATAATGATGTCACAACTGTCCCAGCCCAGGATATCCATTTCCTCACGGCTCATTGGTAATACAGGTGCCGTTCCAAAGCGGCTGGCCCAGTGCTTACGGTAACTGAAAATATTTTGGGCTGATTGCATAATGTCTGGTCCGTGAAGCTTCCGGAAAAAATTCAAGTTGCTCAGATAATGTCCAAATAATAATACTAAGATTTCTTTGATTAATTAATAAACTGTCATCTCAAACAAAGTGAGCGAGCTTTTATTTAAACAAGTTATGATGAGCAAGATTAATCGACAACTCAGAATGACAATTAATCAAAGAATCAACTTAATTATAGTATCTTCAGTAAATGGTCTGGCCATATAAAAAACAGCGAAATAAATCCAAGCCTTTACCTGTCTACCTATATATTAACACCTGGGAAAATTGACCATGCGCATAATCACTTTACTGATATACCTGTTGCTATTTATTTTGCCCGGTCAGATGTTCGCCGATTCTTTGCGTGTCGATGCCAGCTGGCTCTCGAAACAACTCGATAATGATAACCTGGTTATCATCGATGTTCGCCCCAGCGAAGCATTTAAACAAGCCCATATTCCCGGTGCAGTGAACCTGCCAGAAGCCCTGACATACAGGAACCAGGAAGAAGGAGGAACCATAGTCGAGCCACATGTGATCCAGTCATTGCTGCAGTCACTCGGCTTAGACACCCGTCAGGAAATTGTCGTCTACGATGAAGGCAAATTATTCAAATCCTCAAGAGTTTTCTGGACCCTGGAAGTATATGGCTTCAAGCAGGTAAAAGTACTCAATGGCGGCCTGGTGGCCTGGAAAGAACTGCACCTGCCTGTCACAGACAAACCGACAAAACGCCCTCCGAGCCAATACATCGCCTCGGTAAACCATCAGCGTATAGCGAGCAAATTTTCTACCCAGTTGGCCTCAATCAACCCCAGGCAAACCGTTATCGATGCCCGCTCGCCCAATGCCTACCAGGGTGAAACCTCTACTGGCAAGCGCTTCGGACATATCCCGACAGCAATCAACATTGCTGTTCACCAGCAGATTGATCAAGTCGATGATGCCAATTTCCTTTTGGCCACGGACGCGTTAAGCGAGCTGTATGCGGATGTACCCAAGGATAAAAAAGTCGTTCTCTATTGCGAGGTTGGTAAAATATCCTCAACCAATTACCTGGTACTGCGTGAACTCGGTTACGATGTTGCCAACTATGATGCTTCCTGGCGCGAGTGGGCAAATGACTTTACCTTACCGATCGAAAAATAATTTTTTAACAACAAGCCAATGTGGAAACAGGTAAGTATTCGCTGGCAATTAATTGCTTTAATGTCGACAGCCCTGATACTGATTCAGGCAGCGCTGTTTGCGATGGATTACCTGTCTGACAAAAACCAGCGCAAACAACTGTCAATTGAAGAAGCCAAAACGCTCAGCCACGCGCTGCAGCACGACCTGGTCAAAGCCGTTATAGCGCCCAGGGCTGATACCTATTCTGACATTTCATTTCGTGTCAGCGGTTTTGAATCAGTCATGATGCTGGCCGTGCTCAATTCTGAAGGCATGCAGACACTGAATTATGTTCGGGAGGGCTTCACTCCACCGGACAACCTGGCCATCGCCTCAACACCTGAAACGGCTTTCTCTGACCGTTTTTTGCATATTAAACAGCCGCTTGTCGTCGACAACTACCAGTTTGGTGAAATGTTTTTCCTGATCGACATGGAAAAATATAACACCGGCCTCAGACAACAACTTAAAAATCGCCTGGTCGTTTTTCTTGCCGGACTGCTTATCGCACTAATCATTGCCTGGTATACCAGCCAGAACTACACCAAACCGTTTACGCGTTTGGCAGAGGCAATGCACAACGCCAAACCGGAAAACCTTAACTTCCCCAAGGTGCATACTCATCATAAAAATGAGATCGGCATTCTCTATCAAGGTTATAACCAACTCACTGAAGAAATTACCGATAAAGCCAGGCATCTTAAGTATCTCAGTGAGCACGATACCCTGACCGGCCTGCATAACCGTTATTTCATTGAACAGAAAATTGCCTCGTCACTAGCTGAAGACGGTAACCAACCCAACTCACTGCTGATGATTGATATCGACGAATTCAAAATTATCAATGACACTGCCGGTCATGCCGCTGGCGATGATCTGCTGAAGCAGGTCAGCCTATTGCTATCTCAGGCCGTGGAAGATTCTGCTGTATTGGCCAGAATTGGTGGCGACGATTTTATGATTTTATTACCGGGTCTGGATGAAAACCAGGCACAGGATTATGCCAGCAACCTGGCTGCAACCCTGAATGGCTTTCGTTTCACCTGGCAGGAGCATCTTTTCAATATCACCTGCACGATTGGTGGTGTCTGTTACAAACCCTTTGAGTTTACGCCTCAATCAATTTCCATCGCCCTGGACTCGGCTTTCTATGCCGCTAAAGCCAAGGGGCATGGCCAGACCCATTTCTATCGCCCGGATGATGAGAAAGTTCAGCAATACCGCTCTGATGTTGAAACAGTCAGTATCATCCGCGATGCGCTGTTAAACGGCGAAGCCCGCTTCGAACTGTATGCCCAGGCCATCGTGCCTTTCCAGAAAAACACCACACAGGTCAGTTATGAAATCCTGCTTCGACTTAAGGATGCTGAAGGAAATTTAGTATATCCGGATGTGTTTCTGCCTACGGCCGATCGCTATCAACTGATGGTGGCAGTGGATTCATACGTGTTGTGGCAATACCTCGAAACAGTCAGCCAACACCCTGAACATATCCGTAACCTGGCTTTCGTAAACATTAACCTGGGTGGTGCGACGCTTAATAATCCGGAATTCCAGGAAAAAATTCGCCAGGCCATTTCGACCTTTGATTTTCCCTGGGACAAACTGGTCCTGGAAGTCACCGAAACCTCGGCAGTTGGCAACCTGGCGCTGGCTGCTGATTTTATTCAGTACTGCCGCAAACTCGGTATGCGCGTTGCCCTGGATGATTTCGGCACCGGCATGGCCTCATTTGAATACCTGAAACACTTGCCGCTCGACGTCGTGAAAATCGATGGCAGCTTCGTCAGGGATATGCTGGATGACCCCGTGGACCGGGCCATGGTCAGTTATGTCAATGACATCAGCAAATTGCGAAACCAGGAAACCATCGCTGAATTTGTTGAATTTGAAGAACATGAAAAACTGTTGAAGGAAATAGGCATTGACTACGGGCAGGGCTACTACCTGGAAAAACCCAAACCTCTTCAGGACTGGCTGTAACAAAAGAGCTTGTTACAGACAGCTGTGAGTTTTGACGAAAGTACTTTGAAGGTGATCTTTATTGAATGTTTTCAAGCAGTGCGCAGCATTGCTTCAAACGCTCTGTATAGAAGGCCACCATGGCTTTCTCATAGGCACAGTCACCATCGTAGCCAAGTGCTTTGAGCCTTTTTTCAATACTGATTTTTTCTTCAAGTAAGCATTCAACACTGAGCTTACTTTTATTTGTAGCGTTGAAATTTAATTGCATGATTTTCTCTTTGTTATTGACTTTTATCTTTGCATGCATGACTTTAATCAAGGTATGTGACAAATGTATGACGCAGAAACACCATGACAGAGACCTCGGAACGAATACGCATCACGCCCAGAGCAGTTATTGTTTATGAAAATGAAATTTTGCTGCAACACAAAGTCTATGAAGATGGTTCAGAACGATACGTGCTTCCCGGTGGCGCCATTGAGCCAGGTGAAACCATTGAACAGGCTTTGATCAGGGAATGCCAGGAGGAAATCGGCACTATCATCATGGTGGAAAAACTGCTGCATGTGGCTGATTTCTTTCGCGAGAGAAAAACCACACCGCCTACCAGGAGACAACAGGTAGAACTGTTATTTCAATGTCGAGTGCCGGAAAATTACTTAGCGCAGAACGGTCCTGCTCCGGATAAACACCAGGTTGCAGTCGAATGGGTAGCCCTGTCCCAACTGCAAGAACGGCTTTATCCGCCCGCCATCGTCGACAAGCTGTTAAATCTCACAATAAATTCGCCTGTATATCTGGGCCTGATTGAGTAAAAATCCAACTTTTGTACATTTTATAATTGGGAAAAACCATGAGATTACTTCATACCATGTTACG
>JARRJW010000062.1:0-1279 GCA_037388785.1 Gammaproteobacteria bacterium | reverse complement strand
GTCATGAATCTGAAAATACCGTGCTTGAACTGACCTACAACTGGGATACCGATAAATACGATCTGGGTAATGCTTTTGGGCACATTGCGATTGAAGTCGACGATGTCTACCAGGCCGCCGCTGACATGAAAGCGTCAGGCGCCAAATGCCTGCGTGATGCCGGCCCAATGAATGCCGGCACCACCATCATTGCTTTTTTTGAAGATCCTGATGGTTACCCGATTGAACTGATAGGCAAGCGCTCCAGCCTTCCCGGTGAAAACTAGCCCAAGACGGATCAGCAGCACCATCAGCGCGGCAATACCAGGTTCTTGTCTGCCAGGTTTAGCCAGTAAAATGGGACTTTAATGGTTTCTTCAATATAGAAAACCAGGCCTTTTTCAGTCTGGTACCAGTTGGATTCATCAAATACATCATTGGGTGCAGCCGCTACCTCCAACTGGATGTGAGCAAGACCGTTTTCTTTGAAAACCTGGTCAAAGATATAGTGCGTACGGTAACTGTGTGGCGCATCAGTGACCAGGATGATGTGCAGAATTTCCTTGTTTTGCTTGAGAAAGTCGACCACGTCATAGACTTCATCCAGGGTACTCATTGCGCCTTCCGGATGGCGGCCCGGCAAAAATTCGACAGGCACTTCAGCTTCAAGCAGGGCTTTACGCGCGTACGAGTTTCTTGCCTCGACATACGGTGAAAGGTGACCCTGCCAGTTTTTTTCACGTGTCAGAAACACCCGCTTTGCATAACCATTGTGATAAAGTTCCGCCGCGTAAGCCGGACGGGTATCAATATTGCCACTCATTATGATCATGGCATCAGCACCATCGGTTGCATTGTTTACCGTGAACAGTCTGGCATAGGATGTAAGAATTTCAGCGCGAAAAATAAAAGCCAGTAACAGCAGGATTATCAGGAAAAGGATTTTTTTCATGTTCAGTACTACCAGAAAACTTTTAGTTAATATATCAGAAAAGCTGACAGACTCGCCTTTTGAGCCCTGAAGCTGTCATACTCAATTTCAATGATGAAACAGTTATCTTCCATCTCTTCTCTTAAGTTGATTGAACATCTTGAGCAAAAGGCTTTGCTGCTTACCGTTAACAACCGCCTTGCAAGACATTTTGCCAATGAATATGACCAATGGATGGCAGATAAAAACCGCTCAACAGTCTGGCCATCTGCGCACATTTTACCACTTACTACCTGGCTCATGCTTCAGTTTGACAACCTGCGCGATCATGGTTTGACGGCATTGACGCTGCTTGATGATTTCTCAGAA
>JARRJW010000061.1:0-12154 GCA_037388785.1 Gammaproteobacteria bacterium | reverse complement strand
GAGAGGTATTTTTAAAATACCTCTCTGACCCCTATTTCCGACCCCTATTTCGTTCTATTTCCGTTTACTTGATCTGACTTAAGTCCCTGACCGCACCTCTCGCCGCCGAAGTGGTAAGTGCCGCATAAGCTTTGAGAGCAGTGGAAACTTGGCGATCACGGTTAACCGGCTGCCAGGCGTCGGCTTTTTTCTCCATCTCGGCACGGCGCTCAGATAACACTTCATCACTGACATCCATGTTGATGGTTCTGTTGGGAATATCAATAATGATCAGGTCGCCCTCTTCGACCAGTCCAATATTGCCGCCTTCAGCCGCTTCCGGGGAACAGTGCCCGATCGAAAGACCGGAGGTACCTCCGGAAAAACGTCCATCGGTTACCAGTGCGCAGGCTTTACCCAGTCCCTTGGATTTAAGGTAACTGGTCGGATAGAGCATTTCCTGCATACCCGGACCACCTTTTGGACCCTCGTAACGAATAATCACGACATCTCCCTCTTTGATTTGATCGCCAAGGATTGCTTCAACTGCCGCATCCTGGCTTTCAAAAATACGAGCAGGCCCTACAAAACCCCGCAAAGTCGATGTCGGCACACTAGTGGTATAACGTAACTGTTCGGCTTCAAACATACTCATATCGACACCTGCCGTTTTAACGATGCAGCCATCTTCGGCAATATTGCCATAGAGCACAGCAAGACCACCATCTTTGGAATAAGCATGATCGATATCACGAATACAACCGTTTTCACGGTCTAAATCCAGTTCTGGCCAGCGGCTGTCCTGACTGAAGGCCACTTGCGTCGGGATGCCACCCGGACCGGCAAGATAGCGCTGCCTGGCTTGCTCTTCCTGGCCTCGCATCACATCCCACTTATCAATGGCTGCACCAATATTTTCTGAATGAACGGTATAACATTCACGTTTAAGCAGTCCGCCGCGATCAAGTTCGGCCAGGATACCGATCACACCACCTGCCCGATGAACATCTTCCATATGGTATTTCTGGGTCGCCGGTGCCACCTTGCAGAGATTTGGTACCTTGCGGCTCATCCTATCAATATCCGCCATGGTGAAATCAACATGGGCTTCCTGGGCAGCGGCCAGCAAGTGTAATACCGTGTTTGTGGAACCGCCCATGGCAATATCCAGCGCGATAGCATTTTCAAATGCTTCAAACGAGGCTATGTTGCGTGGCAGGATCGAATCATCATCCTGTTCGTAGTAGCGTTTCGCCAAATCAACCACAAGCCGTCCCGCTTCCAGAAACAGGCTTTCACGGTCAGCATGCGTCGCCAGTAATGAACCATTGCCTGGCAACGACAAACCCAGCGCCTCTGTCAGGCAATTCATAGAATTCGCAGTGAACATTCCCGAGCAAGACCCACAGGTCGGACAAGCAGAGCGTTCGATAGTTGCTACGTCTTCATCAGATTCATCCGGGTTTGCTGCAGAAACCATGGCGTCAACCAGGTCCAGCTTGATTTCGCCCTTATTAGCCAGGCTGACCTTGCCGGCTTCCATTGGCCCGCCGGAAACAAAAACTGCTGGAATATTGAGACGCATTGCGGCCATTAACATACCCGGAGTAATCTTGTCGCAGTTGGAAATACACACCAGGGCATCAGCACAATGTGCGTTAACCATGTATTCAACAGAGTCCGCGATCAGGTCTCGGGATGGTAAAGAATACAGCATGCCGCCGTGTCCCATGGCAATGCCATCATCCACCGCGATAGTATTGAATTCTTTGGCGACGCCGCCGGCTTTTTCAATTTCTCGCGCTACCAGTTGCCCAAGGTCCTTTAAATGAACATGCCCAGGTACAAACTGTGTGAAAGAATTGGCAATGGCAATAATGGGCTTGTCGAAATCACCATCTTTCATCCCGGTAGCACGCCAAAGGGCCCTGGCGCCTGCCATATTGCGGCCATGCGTGGTGGTTCTGGATCGGTATTGCGGCATCTTTATCTCCTGCGAAAAATTATCCGCCTATTATGGCTTGAGGAATGGGCAATCGTCGAGAAAGACTGGCAGGAAATTTGGCAGAGAGTATAACTGTGAGTAAAACTAGGAAGATTTGGCCGCCTGAAAAGACGGCCATATACATATATTAATCAGGAGTCGACTTTTTCTGCTTTCATTTCCGCAGCCTTTAACTGCGCTGCTCTTACCTGAGCAGCACGCACCTTGGCTGCCATCATTTCAGCAGCTTTCATTTGTGCTGCCCTGGCCTGGGCAGTCTGCACCCTGGATGCCATCACCTCGGCAGCTTTCATTTGTGCCGCCCTGACCCTGGCCGCCTGTACCTGCGCAGCCTTCATTTTAGCAGCTTCCATCTGGGCAGCCCTGACCATGGCATTATACTCGGCCTGGCTTGTGGGCTGTTTCAGGGTGTTTGCAGATACATTCGCCGACATGGCAACAGCTGTGACAATGGCAGCTAGAAATATTTTTTTCATATTCATCCTCAATCAATGTGTAGTGATAATTAACCATCTTCGTGATTATCTTCAAATCTAAGTGTAGGCAACTAAGAGCAGTTTTCAAATGATTAAAATGCTAAAGTCGTCAATATTAGGTAATTTAAATTTATTAACAGGTTACGTTATGAGCATTAAAGCTACCTGGCTGATGCCGACAATGCTGGTTTTACTGTTAGTGGCAGGCTGCAGCGAAGAACAGCAGAATAAACTGTCTCGGCTGGGTGTTACCTGGCTGGAAGGCAACTACCGCGTCACCTATGCTGTTGGTAACCATGTCAAAAGCTGGGATGTTATCGATGGCAAGGTGACTTCGGACCCTGCAAAAGGCTATTACTTTTTCTGGACGCGGGTTGAAGGCAAAAAACGTTATGTACAAACGCCAATTGAGCGCACTTACATCGAAGAAATTAACTGACGCGTCATCATGAGCAGTTTTCATGCTAAAAATATTCCGGGCATCACCGGGGCTATTGAGAAACTGATAAAGATACCTTCAGTCAGCAGCTTTGACTCTTCTCTTGATCATTCAAACCTCGGGGTCATTGAGACACTTCACGACTGGTTTTCTGATCTGGGGTTTAAAGTAGAAGTCTTTGAAGTTCCAGACCATCCGGGAAAATTCAATCTGGTTGCCTCAACCGGTTCAGGACCTGATGGCCTGGTGCTGACCGGGCACACCGACACCGTACCCTTTGACGAAGGCAAATGGACAGAATCACCTTTTAAACTCACTGAAAAAGATCAAAAGCTTTATGGTCTTGGTAGTTGTGACATGAAAGGTTTCTTTGCTTTTATCACTGAAGCAGTCAGGGAACTGGATCTAGGCAAGCTGAAAAAACCATTGATTATTGTCGCTACGGCCGATGAGGAATCCAGCATGTGTGGTGCCAAGGCCCTGAAGCCCAGGTACCCCCAACTTGGCAGACATTGTGTCATAGGTGAACCGACAAGCCTGAAACCGGTCAGGATGCATAAAGGTATTTTCATGGAAGGTATCCGCCTAACAGGCCTTTCAGGCCATTCAAGCAACCCAGAGCTGGGCCGCAATGCGCTTGAAGGTATGCACAAGGTTATTTCTGACCTTGTAGACTGGCGACAGGAACTGCAAAACAAGTATCAAAACCCGGCCTTTCAGGTTGAGACACCTACACTTAACTTCGGTCATATTCATGGTGGCGATAATCCCAACCGCATATGTGGACAATGCGAAATGCATATCGACCTGCGTCCTCTGCCCGGCATGGCAATCGATGAACTGCGCGAAACCATGCACATAAGACTCTCGCAATTACTGCAAGACAGCGGCCTGCAAATAGAATACCTGCCGTTATTTGATGGTATTCCGGCGATGGAAACAGCCAGCGATGCTGCTATTGTCAAGATTGCAGAGGCGCTTACAGGCTATAGCGCTGAAGCAGTCGCTTTTGGAACCGAAGGGCCCTACTTCAACGATATGGCGATGAACACCATCATCATGGGGCCAGGCAGTATCGACCAGGCACATCAACCGGATGAATATCTCGCACTTGACCAGATCAAACCCGGTATACGCATTCTCCAAAAAATGATTAAACACTTTTGTTTTTAGTTACTTATGTTAATTTGTCGTTATTAATGATTAATAGATAATTTGCGGGAAATGCCAAATTCATTACAAGACAATCTGTTTGTAAGCTGGTTTAGATCATCTTCACCCTATATTCACGCACACCGAGGTAAAACCTTTGTGATTGTGTTTGAAGGCGAAGCCATCGAGTCTTCAGGTTTTACCGACCTGATTCATGACATCGCACTGCTGCAGGGGTTGGGCATCAAACTGGTGCTGGTGCATGGCGCCCGGCCCCAGATCGAAACCAACCTCAAACAAAAAGGTCTTGTTTCAGAGTTTTCTGATGGCTTGAGAGTTACCGATGAAAAAATGCTGGCCGGAGTCAAGGAAGCTGCCGGCAGTGTGCGCCTGCAAATTGAAGCATTGCTTTCACAGGGACTAGCCAATTCACCGATGGCCGGCACCAGAATTCGGGTCGCTTCCGGCAACTTTGTCATGGCAAAACCCATTGGTGTTCTGGATGGCATTGACTATGCCCATACTGGTGAAGTGCGGCGCGTCGACAGTGTTGCCATCAATCAGCAGTTGGAAAATGAAAACATTGTTCTGATCTCGCCACTGGGTTATTCACCCACCGGGGAAATCTTTAACCTTGCCGCCAATGATGTCGGCGCAAGCGTCGCCACCGCTCTGAATGCTGACAAGCTCATCTATTTAACGGAACAGAAGGATTTAAAAGCCGGCCGGCAGAAAAACAACCACCTGACACCTGCTGCCATGGAAAACTTCATCAAGCGCAGAAAAAAACTTTCCGAGAAGACTATTCACTGCCTCAACATTGCTGCTGATGCCTGCCGCTCCGGGGTAAAAAGAGCTCACTTGGTACCACGGCATATTGATGGCGGACTGCTTAAGGAACTCTTCACCCGAGATGGCACCGGCTTCCTGGTAACTGCAGAGGCTTATGAGAAAATCCGGCCCGCCAGTATTGATGACGTCACCGGCATTATTGAGCTACTAAGCCCACTTGAAGAAAAAGGCATTCTGGTTAAACGTTCGCGCGATCTTCTGGATACCGAGATTGGTAATTTTGTCGTTGTAGAGCGCGATGGCATGATTATCGGCTGTGCGGCACTATACCAATACCCCAAAAACAACGCAGCAGAACTGGCCTGCATTGTCATCCATCCTGACTATCAATCAGAAGGCAAAGGGGACATGCTTTTGGCTCATATGGAAAACCTGGCCTCAAACATTGGTCTTGAGCGTGTCTTTATTCTCACCACTCAGACGATGCACTGGTTCCAGGAGCGTGGTTTCAAGCGCACCGACATTTCGATACTCCCCAAACAAAAACGTAAGCTTTATAACTACCAGCGTAACTCCAAAGTAGCTGTAAAAACACTCAATGCCTGAGCGATCTTATCAGCAGCGACTAACCGTGTTTATCTTTTAAACGCACCAAAATCGGACAGAATTTTTCATTAGCGCACCATCAATGCACATTGAAAAGGCATTTATTGGCTATATATTGCGAAAAAGCCCCAAATATAGCGGGAATGTTTCTTGCATTAAATAATTGCGTGATATCAACAAAATTAACCAACAGGAGATAAGCCATGCGAAAACACTCCTCTGGATTTTACCACCGAATGATACTCTGGGCAGCGCTGCTGACTGGGGCAACGTTACTGCTTCTTAACGCCTGGATGATAACCTCAACTGAAAGTGATTTATTGCTTGTTCCCTGGTTAGCCGAGTAAACTCGGTTGGATGACCCCAAGTGTAAAAGCTTATTTACTTCTCACCTTCACAGTTTTTTTCTGGTCTGGCAATGTCATAATCGCTCGGCTTTTACACAGCGACATTTCTGCAATTGCTCTGAACACCGGTCGTTGGTGGCTGGCGACGCTTTTACTGCTGCCATTTGCCTGGCAATACCTTAAGAAGGACTTTTCTGTCATCCTGAAGCATCTTGGCTTTTTAAGCCTGATCAGCTTTATGGGGATCAGTCTTTTCAATACCCTGCTCTACCAGGCTGCCCAGACAACGCCTTCCAACAACATCGCAATGATCCAGACCACCATGCCTGCCATGATCGTTCTTCTGGCAGCCATTTTTCTTAAGGAACATATTCGACTGCGTGCTCTTGCCGGTGTTGCCATCAGTATTTCGGGTGCAATGTTGGTTGTCGCCCGTGGAGAATTAAATGTTTTGCTTTCCTGGGGTTTTGCCCCTGGTGACCTGTGGATGTTGATTGCCAACCTGGTTTATGCGATTTACTCAATCATGCTGAAAAAACGTCCTGAGATACACCCGATGTCTTTCCTGGGAGCATCGTTTGTCATTGGCAGTATCCTGTTGATTCCGCTTTTTATCTGGAACCTCAGGTACAACCCTCTCCCGGAAATGACGCCGCAACTGGCAGGCGGTTTTCTCTATATCGCCATTTTTCCTTCAATTCTTTCCTACTTTTTCTGGAATCGCGGCGTTGCCCAGATTGGTGCCAGCCTGGCAGGTTTCTTTATCTGTCTTATACCCATTTTTACCGCTATTTTGGCAGCCATAGTACTGAATGAAACTTTATCCTGGTATCACCTTGTTGGCATGGTTTTTATTCTGACCGGTTTCATGCTTTTCCAACGACGTTAATTGAACTTTGAAACAGCTCTACTAAGCTATTCCTAATTGACACCATACCCAGAGGAAATTGATATGCGTTCAAAATTATCTCGTTCAGTACCTATGCTAATAGCGGCTGCCGCCTTGGCTTTCACAACGGCTGTCACAGCCCAGGAAAGTTTTGAACAAGAAGTCGAATACCGCCAGGGTATTATGAACATCCTCAACTTCAATGTGAAAAATATTGGTAGCATGCTCAAGGGCAAGTCACCCTACGATGCAGAAAAAATAAAAACCCATGCCAGTGATATAGCTGCTGTCTCCACACTGGATATTATTGCCGGTTTTCCGGAAGACTCGGTTTCTGGTGAATCTGACGCGCTCGAGGATATCTGGATGGATTTTGAAACTTTTGAGCAAAAACTTCAGAATTTCCGCAAAGCTGCTGCAAGTATGAACATCGCTGCACAGTCGGGTGATCAGGCCATGGTAAGTGCCGCCATGAAAGACCTGGGTGATACATGCAAAGGCTGTCACAGAAAATTCAAGAATTAGCCATGTTGCCAACTGCCCGCTGATTTCTGGGCAGAGAGCCCCGATGAATGGGCTCACGGCATGTCGGGAAATGTCATACGGTGTTCAAATGCTTTACACGCAAGGATTTTTCTGTATTTGGATAAATCAGCCATTTTTCAGTCCTAAGTTACTATTCGGGCAATCAGAGTTTGCAGCACGACCACAGAACGTATTCTGAAACTGACTGGTAAAGTGCACAAAACCGGTGAGGTTCATGATGGTGAAGCCACTACTGACTTCATGGATCAGGAACGTGAACGTGGCATTACCATTCAGTCAGCCGCAACCAGTTGTGAGTGGGATGGCCACCGCCTGAACATTATCGATACCCCCGGACACGTTGACTTCACAATCGAAGTTTACCGTTCGCTGAAGGTGCTTGATGGTGGTGTCGGTGTTTTCTGTGGTTCCGGTGGTGTTGAGCCACAATCTGAAACCAACTGGCGCTATGCAAACGAATCTGAAGTTGCGCGCATCATTTTCGTGAACAAGCTGGACCGTCTGGGTGCAGACTTCTATCGTGTTGTTGATCAGGTTAAAAACGTTCTGGGCGCCAACCCACTGGTGATGACATTGCCTATCGGTATTGAAGATGACTTCAAGGGCGTTGTTGATGTATTAACCCAGAAAGCCTACATCTGGGATGACACAGGCCTGCCTGAGAACTTCAGTATCGAAGATATTCCTGCCGACCTGGTGGACAAAGCTGCTGAATACCGTGAGCAACTGATTGAAACAGCAGTTGAGCAGGATGATGACCTCATGGAAGCTTACCTGGAAGGCGAAGAGCCATCCGAAGAAGACCTCAAACGCTGTATCCGTAAAGGCACCATTGCCCTGGACTTCTTCCCAACTTATTGTGGTTCTGCCTTCAAAAATAAAGGTATTCAGTTAGTTCTGGATGCTGTAGTTGACTACCTGCCTAACCCAACTGAAGTTGAGCCACAGGATGAAGTTGACCTAGAAGGTAACCCCACTGGCGAAAAAGCCATTGTTGACGCAAGCCGTCCTGCACGTGCCCTTGCATTTAAAATCATGGATGACCGTTTCGGTGCATTGACATTTACCCGAATCTATTCCGGTACCATTAAAAAAGGTGACACGCTTTTGAATACTTTTACCGGTAAAACGGAGCGTATCGGTCGTATCGTTGAAATGCATGCTGATGATCGTATTGAGCTGAATTCCTGCCAGGCGGGAGATATTGTGGCATTTGTTGGTCTGAAAAATACCCAGACCGGTCATACACTGGCTGACCAGAATAACCCGGCCACACTTGAGCCAATGGTCTTCCCTGATCCGGTTATCTCCATTGCAATCGCCCCCAAAGACAAGGGTGCTGCAGAAAAACTGGGGATCGCACTGAATAAAATGATGCAGGAAGACCCTTCCTTCCGCGTTGAAACTGATGAAGACTCTGGTGAAACCATCATAAAAGGTATGGGCGAACTTCACCTGGACATTAAGGTTGATATTCTTAAGCGTACCCATGGTGTTGAAGTTCAGGTCGGTAAGCCACAGGTTGCCTACCGTGAAACCATCACTCAAACCATTGAAGACAGCTACACGCACAAAAAACAGTCTGGTGGTTCTGGTCAATATGCGAAAATTGATTACACCATTGAGCCTGCAGATAAAAACGAAGGTTATGTTTTCGAATCCAAGGTTGTCGGTGGTAACGTTCCCCGTGAATTCTGGCCTGCCGTTGAAAAAGGTTTTGGACTCAGCATGGAAAAAGGCACACTGGCCGGCTTCCCGTTACTTGATGTCAAGGTTACCCTGAATGATGGTGCTTTCCACCCGGTTGACTCATCAGCAGTTGCTTACGAGATCGCCGCCAAGGCCGCCTATCGTCAGTCAATCCCAAAAGCGGGTCCGCAGCTGATGGAACCCATCATGAAAGTCGATGTTTTCACCCCTGAAGATCACGTCGGTGATGTGATCGGTGACCTTAACCGTCGTCGTGCCTTGATCCAGGGTCAGGAGCCAGGAACCACCGGCGTCCGCGTCAAAGCCGATGCGCCGCTGGCAGAGATGTTTGGCTACATTGGTGACCTGCGTACCATGACTTCTGGTCGTGGCCAGTTCTCAATGGAATTCTCACATTATGCGGCCTGTCCTAACAGCGTATCTGAAGAAGTTATCAAGGAAGTTAAAGAACGCGAAGCTGCGAAAAACTAACTGATAATTTTCATACCCGGCAAAAGGCGATCTCATAGCAATATGGATCGCCTTTTTTATATACTGCAAAAATGAATTTTCGACTGTTAAAGACTCACCTTGAAAACGATAACCTGGCGGATATTCTGTGTGAACAATTTAAACAACTGGATATCGGTTTATGGCAACTCAACAAGGATGCAATGCATTCAGGGATGTTTGATGAAGACAGTCTGCAGTTTTCCATTTTGAATACCGAGTTTAAAAACAACCAGCTAACCATCAAAACCGGCATCTATATCAGTGAGGCCATTACGCCCTGTCCCTGTGCAGGTGAAGAAGTCGCTTATTCTGCATTATATTGTCAGCGAACTATCACACTGGATATGCTGCATCAAAACTTCAGTATTGAGCAGGATGGTAATTAACAAACAGCATGTTCCCTTACTAAAGTTGGGCTGGTTTTGATCGGATATATAAAACGCAACTGGAAAAGCTTCATTTAAAATCTTTTTTTGAATAATTATTTTTTTGATTATCGCGGTAGTTTAAAGGCGTTCCTGAACAATAGCGGCAATTTCCTCATCAGATAATAAGACGGGATTGGTTTTCATACTGCTACCACGTGAATTTTTAACCACATGATCAATGCCACTTGCCTCAAGACCAAAGACTGATAATTTTGGAATCTGCATATTTTCTATCCATGAATGTAATAAATCCACCAGACTATCCAGAGAGGATTGAGCGGAAGGAAAACGCCTCTCATGCAGAACTTCAGACACTCTCATATAACGCGATAACGCCGGGTTTTCAGGTTCAAGGGACTGCATCGCCTCAATGTTGATACGAGTGGCAGTGGCAACCAAAGAACCGCAGACCACCCCGTGTGGAATAGGATAAAATGCGCCCAATGGTGAAGCTAACCCATGTACAGATCCCAAGCCGGTCTGAGCAAGGTTAATCCCTGAAATCAGAGAAGCAAAAGCCATCCTTTCCCTGGCTATTGCATCCTGCCCACCGGATTCATAAAGCCTGATTAATCCGTCGCGGGCCGCTCTGAGCCCCGCAATGCCGAGTGCATCATTAAACGGGTTTGCTTTTAAAGACACGTAAGATTCGATTAACTGGGTCAGCGCATCCATGCCATTGGCAGCAATGACCTGCTTTGGACAGGTCATGAGCAAATCAGGATCAACGATTGCCATTTCGGCAACCAGTTTGTCATCACGAAAGGACTTTTTAAAACCGTCCAGCCCCTGACGACTCAATACCGCATTTTTAGTGGCTTCACTACCAGTGCCCGCCGTAGTTGGTACGGCAATAAACGGCACTGCCGGCCCCTCATATGGCAGTTCCGGACCAACACCCTCAAGATAGTCCATGACTGATCGCTTAACTTCCAGTAAACCGGCGATTGCCTTGGCTGCATCCAGCGCGCTGCCGCCGCCAATACCGACTACCACATCAATCTGGCAACTGGACAGCCTGGCAACAATTTCATCGACCATTTCCGGAGAAGGCTCACCCGGAATACTTTCCTGACGATATTTGATACCCGCTTTGTTAAACAGCGCTGCCAACTCGGCCCAGTTTTCTGACTGAAGAAATGACTTTGCCCCGGTTACCAGCAAGGCTGATTTACCATATTGGGCTACCGTCTCAGGTAAGCGCTGAATTGCACCACTGCCAAAATCAATCCTTGGCAGACGGGCAACAGAAAACTGAAAGATGGAATCAATACTCAAACTCATAAATCACCACGGCATAGTTTCACAACATGTTCATTAAAAGCATTTTAACCAACAATCGCATCTTTATGCTTTTACTGCACTTGATTCATTTCAGGAAGTTACTCAGACTAGATGGATTATTTGAGAATTAAGGATAACGCTTATGAATCGCCTCAGTTTTGTTGTTAGTTTGTTTCTCTGTTTTCACAGCCTGAACGCCCTGGCTTCTGAAAATATCACCTACAACCGGATTCATTTCAGTGTCATTGCTGAAAAACAGGTCAGTGCCGATGAAATCATCGTCACCATGTCAGTACAACGCAATGGTCCTGACATTGCCATGCTGGCAGACCAGGTCAACCGCACCATGAAAACTGCCTTGAAAACCGCCAACAAGGAAAAAGGTATTCAGGTTGAAACACTCAATTACCAGACAAACAAAAATTACCAGAAAGGCAAACAAAGCGGCTGGCAGGTATCCCAGTCGATGTCGCTAATAGGTTCAGACATGGAGCAAATGTCTGAATTGATTGGCAAGCTACAGGCAGAGCTGCAACTTAATTCGATTACTTACCAGGTATCATCGGAACGTAAACAGCAGATAGAGGATGAACTATCTGAAATTGCCCTGAAAAAATTTACTGCCAAAGCGGCAAAATACAGCAATAGCCTGAATCGTAGTAATTACCAGATTGTGCAAATCTCGCTTTCCAACCAGAATACTTCACCGCCAAGGCCAATGCTAATGGCCAGGCAGGGTGCAATGATGGCCGCTGAATCTATTGCGGCCCCCAGCATCCAGCCGGGCGATCAGAAAATCAGTATTACCGCCACCGGCAGCATTGAATTGGCTGACTAAAACCACTAAAACCATGGCTTTAATGAATCAGATCATTCTAATATACTTATTATAAATGACTGGAGTAGTACTTATGGAATTTTTAGTGATATTTAACACCCTGGTTTTGATTCTGGCTGGATCGCTGATTACCTACAACCTTTCGAAAAAACATTTTCCTAATAGTTCAGG
>JARRJW010000060.1:0-11846 GCA_037388785.1 Gammaproteobacteria bacterium | reverse complement strand
CCAGCATGGCAACAGCGGCTTCCGGTATCATCGGTAAATACAATGAAACGCGATCACCTTTTTCAACGCCACGTGCTTTCAGAGCATTGGCAAATTTGCTGACTTCTTCATGAAGTTCACGGTAAGTGATTTTGCGGTCTTCTTCAGGGTTGTCACCTTCCCAGATTATTGCAACCTGGTCACCACGTGTTTCAAGGTGACGATCCAGACAGTTATAAGCAACGTTCAGCTTTCCACCCTTGAACCAGTTGATATGCAGGTCATCCTTGTCAAAAGACCAGTCAAGCACGGTGTCCCATTTTTTAAACCAGTCCAGGTAGGAATCAGCCTGTTCTGCCCAGAAGCCTTGCGGGTCTTCAACAGACTGCTTATACATTTGCTGGTATTGTTCTGCATTGACATTCGCCTGGGCTGCAAAAGCTTCTGGTACTGGGTAAATATTCTCAGACATGGTGTCTCCTCGCTCGTTTTTCAGGGTTAATTATTTATTTACCCGTATAACAGAGGTTATGCCGGGTAATCCTTTGGTAAAATTTAATGAGTAATCCAGATCAAACTGGCCTCTTCATCGGGTGTTATTTTTGTTTTCATCATGACGCTGCATTGCCCGGTTGTCCATTGCAGCATGTTGTCAGCCGCTTCATGCTCGCAGGTTAATGGCGTGCCAATTTGTGGCTGAAGCTCGGCCTCAATTTGCCGGTTGTACTAGTTGCTGTTAACCAGCTTTACTGCATTAACATTATCTTCTTAAAAAAACTGGCATATCGTGCCGGGATGCCATTGTAACTGGAAATTTCGCTATAACAGAAATTCTCACCCATTGAGTAAGACTGGTTTTTGCAGTGTCAGTCAACATCCGAAAAAACCTACATCCATTATCAGATATCCCATTGTTGTAGTATGTTTTGGACGAAGTGAGTGAGCGTTCAAACGACATTGCTATTACTTTGTATACTTACAGCGGTTAACCGTCTAATTTGAACTCAACAATTATTCTGCCTGAGGGTTTATTTGTCAAATAATTCAAATACTTGCGTTTGAATTAGACCGAGCGGAAGCTAATAAGCTACCCATGGAAACAAAAAAACAAAAGGTCTGTTACTTATAGTAACAAGTAAGCCGCCTGGGGGTTTATTCAGAAAAAATAAACATATGAATTTTGAAATTTATGACCTGTTTTTGCTGCTTGGTGCCCTGGGGCTGTTTCTCTATGGCATGAAGGTAATGAGTGATGCGCTGATGAAACTCGCCGGTAACAGAATGCGCAATGTGCTGGCGGCTTCCACCTCAAACCGTTTTTATGCCTTGTTAACCGGGTTTATGGTCACCGCCGTTATTCAGTCATCATCGGCTACGACATTGATGGTAGTCAGTTTTGTTAATGCTCAACTACTGACCCTGACCGAAGCTATCGGTGTAATCATGGGGGCAAACATTGGCACAACAGTGACCGCCTGGCTGATTTCTATCCTTGGCTTTAAAGTCAAGATGAGCGCAATCGCGCTGCCGCTTGTTGGTATCGGGTTTTTGCTGAGTTTTTCCAAACAGGATACAAAAAGTAATTTCGGGTTCTTCCTGGTTGGTTTTGGTCTGCTGTTTATTGGACTGCAGTTTCTAAAGGACTCGGTTCCAGATATTGGCGCGCACCCCGAAACGCTGGCTTTCCTGACCTCATATACGCAGATGGGATACCTTTCCATCCTGCTTTTTTTATTTATTGGAACGCTGCTGACAGTCATCATTCAGTCTTCAAGTGCGACCATGGCACTGACTTTATTAATGGCTCATGAGGGCTGGATACCCTTTGATATGGCCGCGGCCATGGTGCTTGGAGAAAATATCGGTACCACCATTACAGCCAATATTGCAGCCATTATCTCCAATCATCACGCGAAACGAGCAGCTCGTGCGCACCTGGTTTTCAACCTGATGGGGGTTATCTGGGTGATGCTATTGTTTTATCCGTTTATAAACTTTATTGCCGGTCTTGTTGAACAGATTGAGGGTGAGTCGCCATTTGTCTCGGTTCTGGCGATTCCGGTTGCCGTTTCAATGTTTCATACATGCTTCAATATTCTTAATGCGTTTCTGCTGATCTGGTTTGTTAACAATATAGAGAGGTTTGTTGAGTGGCTTGTGCCTGAGCAGATTGAAATTCAGGAGGAAGTGGACCAGCCAATGTTCCTGGACGAGTTGTCAATGAAGTATCCCCAAACGGCGATCAAGTCACTTTATGATGAATCGATCCGATTGCTTCAGAACACGATCTATATGGTAATTGTTAATGGACTGAATATTCATCGAAAAGATCTTGAGTCCAATCAACACATACAGCAGCTGATTGAGGATTCACAAAGAATTGAGGTGGATTTTGACAGGGTTTACGGCAACAAGGTGAAAACCATCTATAACGCCCTCTTAGATTATGCCACACGTTTACAGATAAAATTTGACCTTAATGAGGAAGAAGTTGAGAAGGTACGCAACCTGTTAATTGCAGACCGAAAACTGATACAGGTGGTAAAAAACATTAAACGTTTGCGGGAGAATATTGATAAGTATGAGAAAACCGATAATGTGGTCATTCATCGCGAATATAATTTGTTGAAAAGGCGTTTGTTAAAAATGTTAAGACTGGTTCATGCGTTTGATAATAATGACAATGACAGTCGTAAAAAACTTGAAGAGCATTTGCAGAAACAACGGGAAAAAGCCCAGGAGCTTGATGTGTTACGTACCGGCCGTATCGATAAAATGCTGCTTGAGGGCGAGATTAGCCAGGATATGGCTTCATCGTTAAGTAATGACAGTTATGAAGCGATGAATATGGTGAACATGCTGGTAGATATTATGCTCGTACTGGAAAAGCCGGTTGATATTACTGTGTCAAAGGTTGAGGAAGAGATTCCGGTGAAAAAATTATGATCATGAATTCATAATAATAGTGAGAGCTCAATGCAAAAGTCATTGTGATGCTTGATAGACAAATTGACATACTTTTTAGTTAAGATTATTGCAAAGAGAAAGAGATCGGATAATGCCAAGGATAAGATCGTTCATTGCGGCATCGTTGTGGCTATTTTTTATTAGTGCTGATGCCCACAGTATGCGTTGCGACAGCATAAATGCTGAAGTATTAACGCCAGACAAAAAACTCTCTGAATCCATTTGCGTCGTAGCAATACAAACAGCTAGCTTCATGAAAAAAATTGGATTTAACACTTCGTCTTCGTTACATATCGAAGTAAATCAAAACCTTGAATCACTGCATTTTACACCTGTCTATGGACTTTATAATGGCCATGACAATAAAATTGAAATAATAGATTTGGCCTCTCATCTTTCAGAGTCCCACTCAAAGAAGCCATTCGGCTTGCAAATGAACAAAGAATTACACCAGAGCTTCATTGCTCATGAGATAAGCCATGCGTATACACAAGCAAATGCGCCAAGCAGTGGCCTTTCATTAGTTGCACATGAATATATTGCGTACGTTGTTCAATTCTCAATGCTTTCATCAACACTTCGCAATTCCATTCTTGATAATTACAAGGTCGCAGCCTTTGAGGATGAAAATGAAATGTCAGCTTTATATTTACATCTAAACCCAGAATATTTTGCTGTAAAAAGCTGGCGGCATTACATTTCTCCAGAAAATGGTGATTCATTTATCAAGGGTGTTGTTAGAGGAGAAAAACTCAAATTTCAGGCACTAGAATAGTGGTGGGTAATGCCCTCGCTATAACCGATATAAATTTTAGGAAGCAATCATCTGCTGCGTATTATTAGCGGAAGTCAGCAGGAATCATTAATCAACAGTCTGTCGGATGAAAAATGAATTCTTTGAAGAATTTTTAACATAGTACATTGCTTCATCTGCATATTTCAGTAATTCATCAATATTTTTAGTGTGCTCGGGAAAAAGACTGATGCCGATACTGGCACTAATGGGGGGAGTTTCTGTAGTTAAATCAGAATATTCGCGTCTTATTTCTTCAATTAGGCGTCGTGCAATATCTTTAATATAAGTGATATCGTAAGAGCTTAATATTCCTACAGCAAACTCATCTCCGCCTAAACGAGCAATTAAATCTTCTTCACGCAGCAGTGATTTTATTCTTTGAGCTACCTCCCGAAGAACTTCATCACCAACGGCATGGCCACATGTATCGTTAACTTTCTTAAACCCATCTAAATCAATAAACATTAAAGCAAGCATAAGATTATGGCGTTTTGCATACGCCATCATTTGATTGAGTTGATCATGTAAATGATGACGATTAGATAATTCAGTAAGTGCGTCATGTTTTGCAAAATATTGAAGTTTTGAATTTGCGACTCGCAATTCTTCTGTACGCAATTTCAGGGTTTCATGTTCTTTCTGAAGAAGCTGCATGGCATTCTTTTCTTTTTCATTAATAAAATATCGCATTAGAAAAAATAGACCCGATAATCCCGCGGAAAAATTTAAAAAGTTAAAAACCTCAATAGTAACTGGAGGTAATGGTGGTATAGAACTTTCAATAAGCGTTTGATTAATGATTGATGAAAACAATAGAAGAAGCATAAAGGCATAAAACCAATAATGCGGTTTGTTTTCACTTTCATATGTTAAAGCTGCAACTGGGGCAAAAAATGCCCAGATCATGACAAAGCTCCCTTGGGCAAACCCGCCTAGAGACCACATTAATAAAAATGGCAGAATTAATACTAGTATTAATTGAATATTTTGAAGTGGAACTATGTCCTTTGTTTTATGTAGATGCCATAAATTGAATAATGATATAAGACTGTATGACAAGGGTATTGCTGCTGATACAAAATGGCCAAAAGCTAAATAAATAATGCCCCAAATAAAAGCTGCAGGACCAATAATTAACGGTACTAGCAATAACGATGATTTCTTTAAGCGGAGGGCCTCATCGTCAGTGTCTGAGCTGCCGATCTTCAAGAGCTTATCTGGAAGTTGCTGTAAGTTTTTAAATTTCATTACTATAGTTATGTAACCAGGCTGCATTCATGATAAGCGTTGCAAAAATTCAATTAGGGTTGTCGTATTATGTACTCGACAAGTTAATAAAAATCTTTAATTAATCAATACTTTAAATATTATTGTTATGTTAGTGCTTACGCCACTTATTGGACGCCATGTTTTTGATTGAATAGGTAGGCACTAAAACAGGTGGGTTTACACTCCACTGAGGTCTCTCAGTATACCCTTGGAATTAACCGATAGTGCACGCGTCGCGCATAGTCACGATAGCCTGGCAACTCTTCCATTAATGTCTTATCTTCAAGTACGGTTCTAATCACAGTGATGATTAGTGCCACCAACGCAGGAATCAATGTCCACACTGTGCCCAGAGCAAGAACAATACCGAACAATGGAAGAATATTTCCTGCATAACCCGGATGGCGCACAAACTGATACGGGCCACTGTCACATACTACATGCCCTCGATCTGTTTGAATGCGGACCACGCTTGAGAAAAAGCGATTCTCTACTAATGCCCATGTGGCGAAAGCGTATCCAAAAGTGATAAGAATAAATCCTGCCGCACTGAGCCATAGTGGAAATTCGGGTGACCAGTTATAACGGTGGTCTAGTCCTGCCACAAGGACAATAGGGTATCCGACACTCACGGCCATCAGTGGCGCAAGCACTTTATCCCAGGTCTTTGCGTTTTGAATGGTTTCAATATTCTGTCTTTCGGCCGTCAACCCGGGATGTCTTTGTTCAGCCCATATATGTCCACCAATACCAGCCACCAAGATCAGACA
Source organism: Gammaproteobacteria bacterium (assembly GCA_037388785.1). Lineage (GTDB taxonomy): Bacteria > Pseudomonadota > Gammaproteobacteria > Chromatiales > Chromatiaceae > JABDQZ01. The sequence goes on along the minus strand of JARRJW010000060.1, from coordinate 6,065 downwards.
GGAATAGAGCCACGCCTGCCACCAGCCGAAGTCACCACCGCACATCAATAGAATCAGTGGAATTAGGAGATATGCAACAACTAATCGGATCCACTGACGAGGGGATATTGAATGAGGTTCCTCTTTATTAACCGTCTTCTTTGGCATGTGATTACCTAAAATAAAACAGAAGAGTCTATGACTAACAATAAATATATCTCTAATCTGTACTCTGAAACGGGGCAAGATCTAATGGTCTAGATAAAGATTGGTAAAGTATTTTGCAGCCGACCATTAATTATATTCTCCAAAAGTATCATGTGAAACGACTTGTAACACCATGAAACACGATAGACATTTTGGAGAAATATTACACATCTATATAAAGAGTAGTGGGATAGATTCTTTAACCTGAGCTATCACACTATGCTATGTGTCATGAATAAGCTGCTCTCTTCATGGCACATAGTGAAAGATTGTTTTGACAGAGTGATCAACCATATAAATTAAATTGCTTATGGCTCCAGCTTATTCGCAACACCCTCAAATTTCTTTATAAAGTTTGTCTGATCCGGTTTTCCATATAAGTAACCCTGTCCATAATTAAAACCAGCTAAAATTATCTGCTGATGGGTTTCGGTATTTTCAATACCCTCTGCGACCATTTCATAGCCAATCTCCTTGATCATATTGCAGAGGTTGAAAATAAGTTTACGTTTGTTCTGGTTATTTAATTCACTGATAAGCGATATATCAAATTTAACTATATCAACAGGCATTGAGCCCAAGTAACCTAGAGAAGAATAACCGCTGCCAAAATCATCAAGCGCAACTTGAAAGCCTAAAGATTTCAGCTTATTAAGATTGTCAGTGGCTCTGGACATTTGGCTAATCAAGGAAGTCTCAGTGACTTCAAAAACAATTTTATAGTTTTTAAGGAATCGTATTAATGGTTCAATCCAACTTATCAATTCAGTGCAACCGACAGAAGGTCCAGACAGGTTTATTGATATTCCGGTTTTATCTGGAATACGTTTATTTTGAAAATCCTGGATAATGGCTTCTACGACCGCCTTATCAAGGTCAATTTCCAGCTGCCTGGCAGCGATAATGGGAAATATCTGTCCGGGCGTTATAAGCTCATCCTTATGCCATATTCTCACCAAGGATTCATAGTAAGAAACATTACCATCCTCTAAATTTATGATCGGTTGATAAAATATAGTTAAGCCTTGACCAGTTTCTATAGCATCGAAAACAGCTGAATAGATGTGATTAGAAAAAAGGCTTGGCGAAATGCTTGATGCATTTGACTCGTAGATCATGACATTATCATTGTTAGGTCGCTTGGCTAAATACATAGCTGCATCCGCTTGCCAGCCCAGGTTATCCAGTTCGTTCATACTTGCAGAATCTGCACAGGCTATACCTATACTCACACGTATTTTTTCCATTATTCCTATCGAAATAAAACTTGTATCGGAAATTCTTTTCAAACATCTGTTAGCAATGTCAAAAGCTGCATTTTGATTGCAATTAATAATTGCTGTGCCAAATTCATCGCCGCCAAGTCTATAGAGATGGTCACCTTTTCTTAATTCATCAGAAATTATCGATGACAATTCAATTAATAACGCGTCGCCAATTGAATGGCCATAGCTATCATTAATCACCTTGAAATGATTAACATCAAAAAGCATCATACACACCGACATCCTGGTGCTGCCAGCAATTGATATAATTTGATCCCAGTGTTGGTTAAATGCGCGACGATTTTTAATACCTGTCACAATTCTTCCTGATAGGCATTTAGTGCTAGAGCCACATCATTGAGCTCGTGAATATGCAATTGTTTTATGAATTGACCAGAATTCAGAAAATCAGGGTTTTTTCTGAGCATATTGATATGGCGAATCAATAATTGCAATGGTTTTTGAACGCCATAATTTAATAAAACATAGAGCAATATCGCGATGATAAGACTGGCGGTCAGTACCGCTATGCCGATAATATTCAATATAGATTTAACAACGGCAGAAGATTCATCTTCATCTAATTCATAAACAATATAATCCTTCGATTCGGGCAGGCTTGTTTTAGATAACTGTAATGAAAAATTAATTGAGTCTTCTTTTAAATGTTGATAGGGGTGATTAACAAGTAATGGCATATAAGGGTAACTTACTGCTACGTAACCAATAACAGATTGACCGCCTGGGGATATAACTGGTGCAAAACTTATTATTAAAGGTCCATTGCTTTTATCATTGATCACATAAGGCTCAGGAATATTTCTTGATTCAAGGCTTGAAGGAAAGTTGAGTATATTTAATGAAGAAAGCGAATCGCCATCAGATGTATATAGGTTCGCCGAAATGGTTTCGTTTGGCAGTTTCTGCGAACTCATCATCCTTTGGTCACGCCAATAAGGATAAAAGACCGGGTTGATAATTTGCTGCCTTACTTCATCCCATTCGGCAAAATCTGTAGCAACATTTATTGTATATTTGCGGGCACTTTCTATCGCTTTTATTAATTCTTCTTGCGCTGTATTCTGTTTCCATTGTGATAGCTTGATTTGTGCATTTTGAATTTGCAAATAGATATAGTGACCAAAAATAATTGAGATTAATAAAATTATTAAGCTTAACGTTAATGCATAAACTTTTAATGAAACCTTCATAAAATCGTTTAATCCTTCTCCAGCACTCCATCAATATAATCGATTAGATCAAATTCATGAAAGGCATGAAAAAAATGATTGGCATCTTTTACGATGGTTACATCCAAACCTTTTTCTTTTAATTCAGGTGGCCAGGACTGGTCGACTCGCTTGTCGGCAGATCCAAAAAGCAGACTAAAGGAACTGTCCAATTCTAATAATTTCTCTGTAACTTTGTCCCGACTCCAGTCAATATATGAAAGATATGCTTCGGGCGTTGAAACGTATTCTTTGCAATAAGTAAAACCATATTTATCTGGCTGGATAACTTTGTTTGCCAATGATTTTCTTGCCTTATTGATACTCTCAGAACTCGTATGAGAGTTGGGCTGATCAGCAAAGTAAGCAAGACTAATGAGTATTACCTTTGCAGGTTGTTTAATTTCGCCCTTGTATTTATCAAGATATGCGATTAACTGAGTGGCCCCAGCGCTATGGCCAATCAGAATAATGGGCTTATTTGTTCTCTTTTTAAGCCATCGTATCCAGGTGGAAATTTCAGCAATATCCGATTCCATTGAGTGAGTGTGTATAGCTTCACAGGAAAGGCTTTCAACTCTGTTATCAATACCAAGACTTAATGTAGGTGCCAAGACGGTATAGTCTTCTTCCACGAGGTGGTTGCTTATCGATTTAATCGTAGAAAAATTTTTGGTCTGTAATATTCCATGTAAAATAACCACTGCAGGCTTATCTTCATCACCTTCGTGATAATCCGCCAATGCATTGATGCCCTCATTTATTGTTGTACTTACTTCGACAGCATAAGCATTAATGGAAACACCTAAAATAAAGGCATAAAAAATAAAATTGAACATCGTGTTAAGTTTTTTAGAGTGAAGTAAAATAGCTATAAAATTCTAGTCTAATAAAGCTGAATTACTAGATTAAAAAAATAATATTATGAATTACTTATTAATCGGAATTTCAAGCTGATAGGTTTGGCAGAGAAGAAAATATGCGTCGTCAGAAAGAATAAACGCCAAAGGTATTGAGGGATAAAAAATTGTGTTTAGTCGTCTGGGTAAAGTACAAAATCAGAATGTCGTTTAATTGAAGAAGTTAAGCACTTGAAATGGGGCTATTTTCACAAATGCAAAACATTTCATTCTACAAAAAAACTATTTTGAAACTTCAACCTTACAGTTGAACCTTTATCAAACTAAAATTAAAGCATCTTGCATTTGCTTTGAGTGTGGGTAAATGGATTTTTAAGCTTATTAGACACGAATTGGTTGTCTATTCATTGTTTATAAATAATATTTTCTTGATTTAGAAGCTATATGAATAAAAATTCAATTTCCTGTAACGTTAGCCGCTATATAATATAAGAATGATTTAAAGTAATTCAAAATAATTAAATAATAAAAAACTAATAGATAGATTTTTCGATTATTTTCAAATGTTGTTTAGACATTAGAATTAAAATTAACAGCATATCAATATGAAAACTCCCATAAGCCTAAAATGGATCATTAACGTAGTATCGAATTTGATCCTGTGTACTTCATTTTTAAATGTCTCAGCTTCTGAAATGCTTTTCGAGTCTTTGCAAAATGACATGGAAAAGTTTGAAAAAATTGCCACCGAGACCCGCCAAAATGTAGATTATATGCCTTACGTGATATCGACTCTCTCAGGAACTGAGTTAAAGCAATTAGGCATAATCAATTTGAGAGAAGCATTGGAGCTTTTACCTGGAGTTGATCTGGCAGTTGGAATGGCTGGTGTCAGAAACCCAATTTTTAGAGGTTCGAACCCTTTTGCATATGGTCAATCAAAATTAATTATTGATGGTTCAGTTGTTAACGATCAGTTATTTGGGGGGTATAACCAGTATTTGGACCTACCCGTTAATCTGATACATCGTATAGAAGTGGTAAGAGGTCCGGGATCGCTACTAAGTCATATCAATGGTTACTCTGGTTCCATACATGTCGTCACTAAAATAAATCGAGACGATCTAGAAAATACTGATAATGAAGTATTTGCCTCGGTTGGTTCAGATGACTATGCAAAGGCCGGTTTTGTCGTAAGCAAGAACTATGGTGCTGGGGATATCAACTTAGATTTTGTAGGACAAGCTCACAACGATGAATCTGAACCGTTAACTGATCGGTTTAATCAAACAGGAACGGCTGATCAGGAACTAAAACACTATAACTTGGGTTTTTCTATTCATCATGATCTTGAGTTTAAAATTGATAGATTTAAAAACCATAAGAAGACATTTGGGGATTTCTGGGAACAAAGTAAAGTCAAAGAAAATTTAGGTAAGATATCCACTGACAACTTGGCTACTACCTCAAACTTTCCGCTCTTGAGTACTTCTGAAAGAGACCGTTTTTCTATTTACTACGATGATTTATGGAATATCAGTGAAAAAGTCGCCCTGCAGTATGGCCTGAAATATGATGATTATGACGATGTTGACAGTGAGCTTTCCCCAAGAGTAGCTGTAGTCTATCGGGTTGATGATGAAAATATTTTTAAACTCATGTTTACGGAGTCATACCGTGAACCGTCTTGGCGAGAACAGTATTTAAATGCCAATGCTTTTTATAAAGCAAACCTGAATCTTGTCTCAGAAAATGTCCGAGCCTATGAGGCTGCCTACATTCGGTTATTGGAAAATAACGCAAAATTCAAAATAAATACTTTTCTTTTGGAAAACCAGAGTCAAATTCATGCTCAGAACAACCCTGCGTTTGAGAATAATGAAGATGAAAACCTTTGGGGCGTTGAAATGGAGTATCTGACGCTACTAGGCTCTAGCGGTAAATTTAATGTTAACTATTCCTATGTCGACGGTGCAAATGTTGATGGTCAATTAGCAAATTCAACACAACATATGCTGAAAGCTTATCTTTTGTATGAAATCTCGGAATCTTTATCTGCTTCAGGTATTTTTAAATATATAGGTGATAAGGGGAGAATCCCGGGTGATTCAAGATCAGATGTTGATGATTATCAGACAGTTGATATTGCGGCCAATTATGAGTTTCCTCAGCACGATATTGATTTAAGTTTGTCGATCAAAAACTTATTCGATACAAAATATTATTTTCCATCCCCGGCTGGTACATACGAAAGAGACTTTGAGCAAAATGGACGACAGTTCTTTTTAAGCATCGGTGTAGGGTTTTGAGATGAAACATTTAACGCTAATGATATTGCTTGCACTGGCTTTTTTGTCATCCTCAATAGCTTACGCTGATCATGACCCGTTACTTTTAAAGGCACAAGCGACTATTTATCCAAAAATCGTGATGTTGGATAAAGATATAGAAAACAAAATTAAGGAAGATACTATTGTGATTGATATTGTCACAGAAAAGACTGGTCATGATAGTGCGATTGCGAT
>JARRJW010000059.1:0-10999 GCA_037388785.1 Gammaproteobacteria bacterium | reverse complement strand
CGAACGGCGGTCATGTTGGCTTTGTATCGGGTTCATCACCCTTCAACACCAGGTACTGGTATGAAGAAGTGGTATGTGAATTTCTTCAGTCTCAATATCCATCAAGTTAACTGTTGAGCATTTTAAAAGCTTAGTTACGCGACTTCTGCACGTGATGGTCTAATATAAACATCGTGAGATTGAATAAAGTTACCATCGGTTTCAATCAGTGCCGTCTCCTGACAGTCAGGCGATTGCATGATCGTGATGGTTTCCTGAAACAATGGACGGCGAATGAAAAACAGCTTCCACCCAAAGCCCTCCATTTTATCAATTGTTCTTAGCTGAGCTTCATTCAGGTAATCGGATAAACGTTCAGGCAAAGCTGGTTGAGTGTTCCTTTCAATTGGCATAAATCCCCCTTGGAAAATCAATTTAGCTTTTATAATTTTTCCTTAATAGAACTAAAGGTTAATACCAACAAATCATCATGGCAATAAGTCAGGGAAAATACTTTTAAGTGGATTAGAGTTATTTAATATTCTTAATTATCGATTTTAAGCAGAGCACAACTATTCAAAATATACGCTTATAAGTATCCGCGTTTATTGCCCAAGCAAATACACGGGCTTATCGCCATTCTTCCAGGGCTGATATTTTTTCATCACTGACTGAAATAATTCACTGTTAAGAAAGTCATCCAGCCAATGTTGCAAATGAGACCATTGCTGATTATCGAACCAGCCTTTGTCAACAAAGGCGAATTGCCTTATGAAAGGAAAAATAGCGACATCTGTGAATGAGGGCTTATCGGAGAAAACAAACCGCTTTTTTGCAAGCAGGCTATTCAGTCGGTCTGGAAATTCACTGGCCTTCTCACGGTAGTACGTTAAAGAATGCTCTGGAAAACGATCTGCATACTTATAATGATCGAGGTGTTGCTTGAAATCCTGATCATTGGTTGCTACCAGCTCTTTCGAAAGTTGCTGGTCAGCATTTAGCAACCAGTTTTCAGGGTCATGAATACCAAGCGCCCAATGCATAATATCCAGACTTTCCTCAAGTACTTCGTTGTTACTGAGATGCAATACAGGCACCGTGGCTTTTGGTGAAAGTCCGATCATTTCTTCTGGCTTTTGTTTAAGGTCTACTTCGCGAAGCTCTACCTGCTGCCCACTGATGGCAATCGCCATTCGCGCACGAATCGCATAAGGACAACGCCGAAAAGAATAAATGATCGGGTATTGGTTCAATTGCAATCAGTTTAAAGTCTGCTGTTTTATATAGCGACCAGCATTGAAATCAGTGAACACTTCTTTCACTAATGGGTGTTGAATAGGCTTTACACTGCTATCAGCTTCAAGATTTCTTTCAGCCACATAGGTTGTCTGATTGCTGCCATCGACTAATACATGATACCAGGGCTCATCTTTGGGCGGTCTGGACTTGGCAACCTGTTCATACCATTCGTCAGTACCAGAAAACTCCTGATCAACATCAAAAACCACGCCCCGATAATCAAATAAACGGTGATGTATCAGTTCACCTATTGAAAATTTGGATAAAGTAATCGACTTCATAGTTTACTCCGATCTCAATGCCTCTACCGGTTTCATACCGGCAGCCTGGTTGGCTGGAATGACGCCCGCAAGTATACCAATAATCACAGCGAGAAGTTCAGCCAGCAAAACATAGGACCATGAAATATATAATGGCAGATCGGGTAGCAGTTCATGCATCAGCAAGGCAATTGCCCAGCCCAGCAGCAGCCCTAACGCTCCACCAGCTGCTGCCAGTAATATCGCCTCTCCAAGAAACAATCCCAGAATCTGTCGACGCTGCGCACCCAAAGCGCTGAGCAAACCGATTTCTGCTGTGCGTTCCCTGACCGAAATCGTCATGATCGTCAATATGCCAACACCTCCCACCAGTAATGAAATACCTCCCAGTGCAGCAACCGCAAATGTCAGAATATCAAGTACCGAGGTCAATACTTCCAGCATCTGTTCCTGTGTGAGTACACTGAAATCCTCGCTGCCATGACGGGCCTGTAATAATGTTTTAATACTTGATTCCACTTCTGAAGATTCTGCATTGGGACGATATAGCACATCGATTTCCATTAGGCTTTCCTGGTTAAATATCTGCATGGCCTGTGATGTTGGAATATACACGGCGTCGTCCAGATCAAAGCCCAGCATCTGGCCCTTTGATTCCATTACACCAATCACCCTGAAACGGTAACTGCCAACCCGTATGATCTCACCAAGTGCAGAACTGTCCGGAAACAGTTCATCACGAATTTTACTGCCAAGTACGACAAATGCACGTGCAGATACCGGGTCATCCCTCGGCAGGAACTGTCCGGTAGCCGTTTCAAACTGCCAGACCTGCGGTACACCCGGACCGACGCCATAGACAACAGTTCGACGCTGCCTGTTACCCGCTTCAAGCTGGGCATTGCCCTGCACCAGCGCGACAGTTTCAACAACCTGTGGTAACCGCCTGATGACTTCGGCATCCTCGAGACTGAGAGGACGCACTGTGTTGACCAACGCACCTGAAAATCCCATGGTATTGGTCTTACCGGGCGTCACCGCAATCAGGTGTGTACCAAACTGACTGAATTCGCTGATCATGTAGCGCTGTAGCCCCTGCCCCATTGAGGTGAGCAATACAACCGCAGCGATACCCACTGCAATACCCAGTGCTGATAAACCACTGCGTAACCGCATGGCATTGATAGCAGAAAATGAAAAACGGGCAAGATCAAACAACTGCATGGTTATCGCCCGGACAATGCCATGACAGGATTCAGCCCCGCCGCACGACGGGCTGGAAGCAAACCAAAACCGATACCGGTTAACAATGCAACGGCCAGTGCTGCCCACAATGCCCATTGCGGTGCTACAAAAGGAAATAAAGGAAAATATTGCTGCAAAACCCAGTTAGCTATCAAACCTGTTGACAGCCCGGCCACGGCTCCCAGTAAAGACAAAAAAGCAGATTCAGTTAAAAACAACAGTTGAACCTGGAAACGCGATGCCCCCAGTGCCTTGAGCAAACCAATCTCCGAAGTACGCTGCGAGACGGCCACGAGCATGACATTCATAATCATAATCCCTGCCACCAGAAGACTGACAGCGGCTATAGCACCGAGTGAGTAGGTCAACGTCGACAATATCTTGTTAAAAGTTGCCAACAGCGAATCCTGGGTCAGTATGGTGATATCCTCTTCGCCTTCATGACGTTCCATGATGATACGACGAATGTCATGTTTCGCTTTTTCAATAACATCCTTATGCTTTGCTTCTATAAGAATTCGAAATAGCGTGCTGCTGTTAAAAAGCCGTTGCGCTGAAGCAACCGGCATAATTAAAACATCACCCATATCAACACCTATGGAGATCGTTCCTTCTTCAGCTTATAACCGAGACCACAAACCTGCGATGCCCGGTCCATCTCGAGCTTTGGCAAAAAGTTGCCCATTAGCATGTCCAGTTTGCGAACGCCGTACAGGCTTGCGGTACTGCCAATGACAGTGACCTCCCGGTCCAGTTGTCCAAATGAAACAGGCGCTGCGCCGACAATAATCGGTGCTAACTGCCGGACATGGCGACTGCGTTGCATTGCCATGGCATCCTGCAGCGTCAGATCACGCGTGGTACCGCCCACCAGTGGTGGTGCTGTTCCGGTCGTTTCCGTTCGCCCCGGCAAAATAATCAGCAGATTGGTACCCAGTGAAGAAAACTGTTCAGTGACATAGAGACGTGCGCCTTCCCCAAGGGTTGTCAAAAGCACCACCGATGCTACGCCGATTGTCATGGCCAGTAGCGTTAACAGGGTTCTGGTCAGGTATCCCTGTAAAGCGTGCAGTGCGAATTCGACAACATCATGCAGTTTCACGACTGGTCCCTGATTTTTCCATCCAGCATATGTACTGTTCGGCTAGCTCTTTTACCCAGTTCTTCATCATGCGTAACGACCATCAGCGAAATACCCTGACGGTTAAGCTCTTCAAGTACTTCGACAACCTCAAGGCTGGAGTGATAATCCAGGTTGCCAGTGGGTTCATCAGCAAGTAACAGCAGCGGTTCCGTAATGGTGGCGCGCGCAATGGCAACGCGTTGACGCTGTCCGCCTGAGAGTTGATCCGGACGATGCTGACTCCGGTCAGTCAGGTGAAAGTTTTTAAGCGCCTGTTCAACCCGTTTGTTCCTGTCTGATGGATTAACGCCAGCCAGCACCAGTGGCAATGCAATATTTTCTGCCGCCGACAAACGTGGAACCAGGTGAAAAGACTGAAAAACGAAACCGATCTTTTCGCGGCGATAACGGGCCAGTTCAGGTTCAGAGAGTTGCAAGATATTTTTACCCTGGAAAAGATATTCACCGCTATCGGGTTTATCAAGCAAACCCAGCACATTCAGTAATGTTGATTTACCGGAACCGGATGATCCCATGATAGAAATATACTCACCGGCTTGAACCTTTAGACTGACATCATCCAGCCCATGAATCAGTTCATCACCAACCCTGAAACTGCGGTCAACATGGCTCAGGGAAATGAGTGGCGTAACGGGTACCTGATCATTCTCCTTTTTCAACCTGGGCGAAAGCACCATCTTCAACACCCAGACGGTCCGGTGTTAAGACCAGTTGTTCACCAGCCTGCAGACCCTTGATAATTTCGGTGTACTGCCAGTTTGATAATCCGATTTCGACTTCACGCATCTCAAGCAGACTGCTATTTTCATTGAATACATATACACGATGCTGTTCCAGTAACGCCTCAGTAGGTATGCGTAGCACATCATCACGAGAACTGATGATGACTTCCGCATCGGCACTGTAGCCCGGCAGCATTTGCTTTACATCTTCGTTGTTGTCAAAACGCACTTCAATATCGACAGTTCGGGCCTGTTTTTCCCGATCCAACACGTAGTCAGCAATGCGACTGACCGTTGCCGGAAAAACTCGACCACGAAAAGCGTCCAGGCTGATGCGTGCTGACATTTTTTCGGTGATTCTGGAAACATCCACCTCGTCTATTGGCGCCTGGACGTAAAAACAACTGCGGTCAACCAGATCCACTGCAGGAAGGCTTGGGATACCAGGAGGTGAAGGTGTGACATATTCACCCACTTCACCATTAACCTCGACGACCACTCCATCGAATGGTGCTCTGAGTTGCGTACGTTCCAACTGGGCCAGAATAACCCCTACGCGTTCTGCGCTAACACGTGCTGATGTGCGGGCAGCTTTGCAGTCAGCCGCCTGGGACTTGGCAAGTGCGACAGCGCGCTCAAGATCTTCCTCTGATACAACCCGGGTTTGTCTAAGTGCCTGCTTGCGATTGGCAGCCCGCTGGGCATTTTCGGCTTGTACGCAGATACTTTCTGCATGATCGACTGCCGCATCGGATTCACTGCGCGCCAACTTGACCTGGGCCTGCAAATCATCGTTCCAGAGAGCAAGCAATATCGCTCCCTGCTTGACTAGATCACCTTCGCGTACCGGCAAACTGTCTATCTGTCCTCCCGTAGCGGGCGCAAGTTGCGCGCGACGACAGGCTTTTACTGTGCCTGCACGGGTATTGGCAACAGTATCTTCTATAACACCAATAGTGACTTTACTGACTTGAATATTGACAGGTTTTTGACGGCTACTGTAAGTATAAAAAGCAATCGCCAGCACTATCAGAAGTACAACCCAGAAAACCCTTTTGTAATGATGTGCCAGCATATGTCCCTGACTGATAATAAAAAGTTAAAATGATTAACCAGCAGCTGGTGTAAGCCAGACAGCAGGAATGAGTAAGTTATAGGCACTCTATCTGATTTTATAGCATACTGATCTTATAGCATACTGAGAGAAAAATTCTGTCCGCCGGTTTGGCTAATCCCCAATCCATTAATCTAGCGGTAATAAAATGACTTCATCACCAACTGAAAGACGCCCACCCTGTTTGACCTTAAAACAAAAACCACTCTTGTTACCAAGTGCCTTGGCAGTTCCTTTCTTCAACAGTTGATCCAGGTATCCACAGGGTGGTCTTGGCTTTTCAAATTCAAAAACTGCTTCACCAATCCTAATGGCTCGGTTGACCAATTTTTTGGGATGAATATTGGTTAGCACTAGATTGCGCCGGTGTTGCCCCAGGTCCAATGGCACTGGTGCTTTTTTCTGGGCATGGTTTATCTCATGTAATGTGATGATGGTGACCTGACAGCCTTCCACCGGGTCCCAATAGCCCTGTTTTGTTTGGTAGCGGTCGCCTTGAAGACCTTCATTTTCGATTGCCCGTATTGAATCGAGGGGTTGTACCGGTTGCCCTGCTGACTTGATGATAAATATCGAGTGTAGCACTGCTGGTTTTGGTGTATTTAAAAATTCAAACATAGGGATAACAGGCCAGCTAACGCTGTTAAATTTGTTCCAGTCAATTTTTATCGAGATGACATAGTAGAAATTAGTCAGATTTTTTACAGAACATCATAATATGATTATTAGATGAAAACATCAGCACATATATTATTCGTTAAATCAACAGGGTAAGAGAAAAAGAGCTGAAAAAGATGTTGAAGAAATTTATGACGCGAATCTCAATGATGACAGAAACATGTCAAATGTTGTTTACGATAAAAAAACACTCACTGAGCGAGAGTTCCTAAATTGGACAAAGGGATTTAGACACCTGAACAAAATTGATAGAGAGAATATTGAAGGCTTATCAGATTTTCTTGATACAGGAACAGACCTGAAACAATACAAACTTACTCATGCAAAATTGCTTTTCAGCCAGTTTAAAGATTTAACCAACTGACTAGTTGATAAATCAGTTTATCGCTGTTTTTTCGAGTGTTTTTTCTATTTTACGGATAAAATGCTTAAGCAGGTCATCATTCACGGTAACTGAATAATTCCGCAAAACCATTTTTTTACGTTTTAGCAGTATTTTCTGCTTATGATCATTTGGCACAAAAACCTCACCTTCATGATCAATCACCAGCGTTTCAAATAAGGCTTCTTTCCAGCTAATACGGCGGTCTGCTGCATCGCGGTAAATTTGTTCAAAAGGAATTGGCATAATAATGATTATCGATTAATAGTGGATCAATGAAACATGTGGCATTTGGAAGCATCATGTGATTGCCTCGCAAATAAGGTACTGTGATTAGTTTCCAGCAGTCTTGTCAGCATTAACGCATCTTTCAACTCTGTAGCAGGACTGGAGTAACGCATCATTAACACAAGTCCATCAAGAAAGTTGTTACGATCCCAATGCGGCTTAACCAGGTGTTTAAGTCGCAAACAATCTTCTACAGTAGGTTGTGAAAATGTAAAACCAACACCGGTATTAGAACAATGTGTTACCCGAGCGTTAAGTTTAAGAGGCTGTTCCGATTGCCTGTCTTGAATCAGTACAATGTAAGACGAGCCAACAGAAAGTTCGGGAAGATCGTGAATAAATATACCCTTCATACCGATATCGCCAGATTGGCAGAATTTGTCAGCCTGCAACAGACCTCTCTGTTCTACACATGACTTTATTCGGCATGTGGTTCTATAGTGCTTGCGTCTATCATTCATTAATTAAATTCTTATGTAATTAAAAAGCAATGAAATGGCATCATTTGTTACTGATATTTTTAATCTAGTTGAAATCTGACAAATAGCAATTAAGCCTTTTTTAATTACGCGACATGGCACTATGCCATATAATAATCTTAAAAACTTTCAATTATAAAAATGTCAAAAGTCTTTCACCTCATTTTAGTGCTCAGCTGCACTATGCCTGTAACGCTAAACGCAGACTACTCGACTATTTCTACGATTGAATCTGAATCGAAAACCACTGAACTGAGTCGCGAAGAAAAGGATTATCTAGCTGAAATAAAGTCAGTCAAAATGTGTGTTGACCCAGACTGGATGCCAATGGAACGCATTAAAAATGGACAACATGAAGGCATTGCCGCTGATTTTATTGAATTAATCAGAGATTATCTCGAAACACCCATTGAACTGGTGATCACGCAAAACTGGACGCAAAGCATTGAGTTCGCCAAAACCAGAAAATGCGATATCTTTTCCATGGCCATGGCAACGCCTGACCGACTGAAGTACATGTTATTCACAAAGCCATATTTGACGCTGCCAATGGTTCTGGCAACACGCAAAGAACATTCCTATGTGACTGACGTGACCTTAATGAATAATGAAAAACTTGGCATAGTTTCCGGGTACGCATTTAGTGAAATTTTTAAAATTCATTATCCTGATCTCGAAATTGAAGAAATTCCATCCCTGAGGGATGGTCTGTTAAAAGTAGAAAATGGTGAACTTGATGGCATGATTGGTACACTGGCTTCCGTTGGCTATCTTATTCAGCGCGGTTACCCTGAACTGAAAATTGCCGGAAAGTTTAAAGAGTCCTGGAAACTTGGTGTCGGTGTAAGGAATGATCGCTTATTACTTTTTTCTGCATTTGAAAAGGCTGTGCAGCAAATCGATAAAAAAACCGCTCAAAATATTCTCAACCGTTGGATCTCGGTCAAATATGAACAACCTTTCAATTATGATTTACTCTGGAAAGTATTAGTTACCTTTGCAATTATTTTCGGCCTTTTTGCGTTTCGACAACATATTCTAAAAAAATACAATAAAGAATTACGCGAACATAAAAAGAATCTTGAACTGGAAGTGGTAAACAGAACAAAAGATTTACTTATCGCCAAGGAAAAAGCTGAACTGGCCAGCCAGGAAAAAAGTCGTTTTCTGGCGAACATGTCACATGAATTACGCACACCGATGCACGCAATTCACAGTTTTACAAAACTGGCTCTAAAGCGTGATCTCGATCCTAAAGCGCGTCATTTCCTGAAAAATATCGAGATCAGTACAGAAAGGTTGACTCTTCTGCTGAATGATCTGCTTGATTTATCTAAGTTCGAAGCAGGCAAAATGAAATTGAATTTACATTCCTGTGATATTGGAAAAATTATCACGAACACGCTGCATGCTGTGGATAGTCTGATAAAGGATAAAAAGCTTGAATTTGAAATCTCTGAGATTTCAACGCTTACCGTTGAACTTGATGAAAACCTGATAATGCAGGTGATTACCAACCTGCTGTCTAACGCTATCAAGTTCAGCCCGGAAAAAGGCCGGGTCATACTGACGTCAAAGACGGAAAACAACAAGGTGCTATTTTCCATTGAAGATGAAGGTATTGGCATACCTGCTGATGAGCAGGAGACAATTTTTGACCCCTTTGTTCAAAGCAGCAAAACCATGACGAAATCCGGCGGCACTGGCCTGGGTTTACCAATCTGTAAAGAGATTATCGATTTACATGGCGGTGAAATATGGGCTGACAGCCCTCCATCAGGAAAAACCAAGGGTGCACGTATTTCTTTTACCATTCCGTTGATGCAGAGCCAACCCCATTAATTGTCCAATATAGATTGGACTAACGTCTGCAATGTAGTCACCCCCTTTAAAATCATCTAGATAATTTTGAACAAGCGCCTGTTTTAATTAAAATAAAAAACGCCTACACTGAAAACAAGGATTTATCTGCTGCTATTTTACTAAAATTCAACCCATAAATTCTCGTAATCATTAGTGAAGTTACATTTATCCAGACATTGATCACAAATAGTTCATCTGTTCTAAACTAGTAAAAACGAAATAGCTGATTACATATGAAACAAAAAATTTTAATCTTCTCTATGATTTTTCTGTTAATAGCCTCGGGTGCATTATCTGCGGCTAAATCAATTGTCTGGGTCGGCTGTGGCGTGACTCAGAATGCATTCACAAGGGAATTAGCCGATGCCTTTGAAAAAGAAACGGATATCAGGGTAATTGTTCGGGGTCAGGGAGCGTTAAAAGGCATTAGAGATGCAGCCTCGGGAAGAGCCGATATCGGTGGAACCTGTCGCCTTTCCCTGGATATCGACAAAGAAAAAAATGTTCAACTTCATCACGTTGCCTGGGACGCCATTGTTTTTATTGTCTCGAAAGATAACCCGGTTAATGAAATCACATCAGAACAGGTACGCGGCATTATTGATGGAACCATCTCAAACTGGAAAGCATTGGGTGGCAAAGATCAGGATATAATTTTTTTCAGCCGCCACGGTAATCTCAGTGGTGTTGGACACATGTTTAGGGTCATGTTTTACCAGGATGCTAATAAAGAGTTTCCCCGTGCTATCAACAAGCCACGATCATCCGGGCTGATTGAAAAACTGGTCGCCGTGAATGACAAGGCACTGGCTCTTTCGGGTGCAGCAAGTGCCCACAAGCGAAGCAGTATAAAAATGCTGGCTCTTGATGGCGTTTACCCAACTAAAGAAAACATTCAATCCGGTAAATATTATCTTGTGCGTCCGCTCTACTTTGCAACCGGTAAGACACCAGCCGAGGAATCACAGCGTTTCGTTGATTTTGCTTTAAGTGAAAAAGGTCAGAAAATCATCGCGGCTGAAGAGGTTGTCAACCTGAGTGAAGGTGCACACTTGCTGGATGTTTTCAAAGAGCGTTTTGGCAAGGAATACTTAGCTCCTTCCCTGCAGTAATTTCGAGCTGTAAAAAAGTTACCTGAGCAGATCCTACACAATTACTAATGATATAGTCAGGCTTGTGGCACCATTGACATAATATGTTGTCATAATTTGTTAATACTTTAATTCACGAGCACTCTATGCATTACCCAGCTTTGCGAGCAATCGGTTCATCATTCGGTTCAGTGTTACTTCTGATAGCTTTTAGCTTACTGCCTGTTCAGGGAATTAGCGCACCGGCCGGAAAAACCAAGCCAGTGATACTGGCCCCGGTCAAAATCCAGACTATTCACGACAAAATAGAAGCCCTGGGAACAACCCGCTCAACCGAATCGATTCAAATCACTTCCAGCGTTACTGAAAAAGTCAAAGCCATCCATTTCAGCGACGGCCAGCAGGTTAAGCAAGGCCAATTACTGGTCGAACTTGAAAAAGCCGAACAAGAGGCC
>JARRJW010000058.1:24855-31501 GCA_037388785.1 Gammaproteobacteria bacterium | reverse complement strand
TTAGGGACCTTTCCACATCTTCAGCATTGGCGCCGGGCCAGACAACCCTGACCGAGGCATAGTCAAGTTCAAAATTAGGAAAAAACTGTACGTTCAAGCGCATCAGGGCGACTACCCCGAGTAACAACATAATCAGCATTATCAGGTTGGGTGCAACCGGATGACGGGCAAAGACACCTATAAGGCCCCTGGACTTGAATTTCTCTTTCTTGGGATGAAATCCCTTGAAGTCATCCGGATGTTCTTCCGGTGTGGGTACGTGGGGATAATCAGACATTATTACCGGGCATCCAGGTCGCTGACTTTCAGACCGGTAATTGCATTGGGTAAATGCGTAGTGGCAATAACCGCCCCGTCAGTCAGATCGCCTTTGATCAGTGCCCAGGGCTTGCCATCAACCAGCGTGTCGCCAACCAGTTCGATATTTTTTGACTGCAGCTCACCTTCTTCAACCAGGTAAATACGGTCAGAGCCATAAATGGCTGAATAAGGCACCGCAAATGCCTTTTTAATTTTTCTTCCCAGCAGTTTCACCTTTAACAGATCACCAGGTCTTAACAGGGAAAGATCAGCCGGAATTTCAAAAAAGGCATCCACTCCACTGGTCTGGGCCTGACCGTCAAGTCGCAGCAATGGTAGCTGGTAAGATGTTCCATTAAAGTCAAATTCTGCTATCAGGGATTCGCCGTTATGCATTGCCTGGTAAACCATGGCGGTTTGGGCAACCGGGATCTGCGCCCTGAGTTCGAGGCTGTCTATAGAGTAATACGACACCATCGGCGCATTGATATTGACACGGTCACCCTGAGAAACATGCACATCGGTAATCCGCCCGGCATAAGGCGCGTGCACAATACCGCGCTGACGGTTGATTTCAGCCTGTTCAAGATTGGCCCGGGCTTTGTCCAGGCGGGCCTTTAGCTGTTCAACCTTGACCCTGTTTTCCTTGACGGATAATTCGGCACCCACCACGGAAAACTCCTGTCGGGTCAATGCCTCTATGGACTGATCAAGCAGCGACTGAGAAAGCAGTTTTTTCTTAAGCAGTTCGCGGTTACGCTTAACATCCTGCTTCTTGATTTTCAGCACTTCCTGCTCATGCTCAAGACGCTTCAGGTTTGCCTGGTAATTCAGATCCTGAAGGTTCAACTGGGCTTCGGTGTCAGCGACATCGGCTTTGGCAACCTGGTAGGGCAATTCAATATCAGCGGTTGCCAACTGCACCAGCAGTTGACCTTGCGTGACTTCATCACCTTCATAGACGGGCACCGACTCAAGCACACCGGCGACCGGTGATGCGGCCGTCACCAGCGCATTCGATTCTATCGTGCCATACAGAGTAAAAACCGGCGACAGACTCTCAAGTTTTACCGCCATGGTTTTAATAGGCCAGACTTTTTGTTTGACTTCAACGCCTGGCTGTACCGGCCGGGTATTTTTCAGGAACACGAAAACCAACACGGCAAGCAAAATAATGCCAAAACCAACGAGTCTTCTTTTATTTAAAAACGCCCGGGTTGATTGTTTTAATTGTTCGTTCATTTATTGAAGTTATTATCCAGTTTTGCCAGCATTGTACACCGATGATGGTTTGATTAATCCCACAATCGCCGCGTCAAATATCTCATTTCAGGTCATCTTTATAATGCTTCAGGGCAATTGCCATGAAAATTCTCAATAACGAGAGATAAAAGTATTCCACTAGTATTTAACAAAACAATAAACTAATTTAAGTTTATTTACTTTTATAATACACGGAGAACCCATGGCCAAGAAAACCAGTACGGTTTTTTACAAGCAAAACCGTTTAAAACAACTGCGCGCGTTTTGCATGGCGGCCAAGACTGGCAGCATTTCACAGGCGGCAGAAGCCCTTTACCAGAGCCAGCCGACTGTCACCCTGCAAATTCAGGCGCTTGAGCGAGAGTTGAAAATCACGGTATTTGAACGGCGTGGCCCCCATATCTCTCTTACCCCGGAAGGCGCAGTTCTACTGCAGGTCGCACAACCACTGGTGGATGGTATTGATGGCCTGGAGGAAAACTTCCACGCTCATTTTGGCAACCTGGACCGTGGTGAACTGAATATTGCTGCAGGCGAATCAACACTGCTCTATATCATGCCAACATTTATCAAGCGGTTTTCAGAGGTCTATCCGGGTATTCAGATCAAGCTACATAATGTTACTGGCAGGGATGGCATGGCCATGCTGCGTTCGGATGAAGCCGACCTTGCTATTGGATCGATGCTGGATATACCCGATGACATCATCTATCGACCTTCGATTTTTTACAGTTCGACATTGATCACGCCAAAAAAGCACCCGCTGGCAAAAAAGAAAAATATTACGCTGGATGACATCAGTAAGTTCGGACTGATACTGCCGCCCCGGCACCTCGCTACCTGGCGTATGCTGGAAATGGTATTCGATCAACATGGTTCAAAATTCCAGGTATCACTTGAAGCTGGTGGCTGGGAAATTATCAAAAAATACGTTTCACTCGATATGGGCATCTCGATTGTCACCGGCGTTTGCCTAAGCAATGACGATAACCTGTTTCAATACCCGCTGGATGAGTTTATTCCGAAAAGATCCTATGGCGTGGTCGTGCGCCGCGGTAAATTCTTAAGCCCGCAGACCCAGGCTTTCATCGATATGATTGACCCGGCATTTTTTTCTGACCGACATTAAGTTAAGCCTTATCGATTTCCTTTACCCGGATATTCGCTATCATTAGTTTAAAACCCCAAGAGCATGCAGTAATGAATAATCCCATTGAAAACGGCACACGTCAGGTAATCGATGGCCTGGAAAAAATTTACTTCGATGGCTACTGGATTCGTTATTACGAACCACCAACGGATAACCTTAAAGCTAAAAAACGTTTAATCCAGTCACTCACCTGGCGATTGTTCAATCACATGGAACACAACATCAACATTCCAGGCAGATTGCTTGAAGAGGTACGCGCAGCCTATACCGCTGAAACCGACCCGAAGAAGAAACGTGTTAAAGGTGCCATGGTTGCTGGTACCCTGTTTAACCGAGCTGCCGAAATCTTCACCCATCTGGTCGACCTGGAAGAAAGCGGCATTACCATTTCTCCGCAAAATGAGCTGATGCGAACACTGGGTGCCTACCTGCAGGAAGCTCTGGAGATGGGCAAGTTGGTTAAACACCGTAATGGCGATGAAGGCATTGATGAACTCTGGGGTGAACCGTTTAAGGCATTTGTCATGTCAATTCCAGATTTTTATCAAAGTCGTTATATCAAGATTGCCATGACCATGAAAAATATCGATGACCTGACAGCTCACATGATTAACTGTTTTGGTGCCGATGAAGTGATGGCAGAGCGAATATCCAAGCTTGGACAGGCTGCGAAACTCAAGTGTGAAATCCTGAGAACCGATAAAGATAACTTTGATGTCTGGTCAGAGTTTGTTGTCGCCGGTGAAGAAATCACCGATCACTTACCGGATAACAATACTGAAAGTTATCCTAATCAAAAGATTGAGCCTCTTGATGCCCGTCACCTGTTAAAATCCGGCGTTCGCCTGATTTCATTTATTACACGTGCACGTATCCCGATGCCACAGAGCACGCAAAATTACTGCAATGAGTGCAAGCTGTACAGTCAGCGCGATTGAAAAACCAGAGCTATAGTGCTGTTTCGCTGACCACAATACCGTCCCTGTCAGCATACAGATAATGTCCAGGCACAAACCTGACACCGGCAAAAGTCACCTGAATGTCACGTTCGCCGACACCCTGTTTCTTACTTTTCGCAGGGTGTGTAGCCAAGGCCTTAACGCCTAATGGCATAGCCGATATTTCATCCGCATCGCGAATACAGCCAAACATCAGTACTCCTGACCATCCGTTATCAACGGCCATTTTAGCCAGCATATCTCCCAACATGGCACAGCGCAGCGAACCTCCGGCAT
Organism: Gammaproteobacteria bacterium; assembly: GCA_037388785.1. Classification (GTDB taxonomy): domain Bacteria; phylum Pseudomonadota; class Gammaproteobacteria; order Chromatiales; family Chromatiaceae; genus JABDQZ01. Next base: position 27,553 of record JARRJW010000058.1, on the reverse strand, counting down.
CGACAACCAATACATCACCGCTGACCTTTTCATTCAACATCTCACGCACCAGGGAATTGTCTTCATAACATTTCAGCGTACGCACCCGACCATGAAATGCGACATGCCCGCCATAGTCTGAAAACAATGGTTCACAAATTGACAGGCTGTTTTCGAACTCGTCGTAGAGGTCAGCGGTTTTGTAGTTCAAAGATCTCTCCCTTCGGTCGAGATGACAACTGGATTTGTCTAAATAACAATTGGACTAGTCGAGATGACAATTGGGCCAATATAAATAACAATTGTTATGCTTGAGGTGGTATGTAAAAAAAGCCTTCCCTGGCTCAGCCAAAAAAGCTATCAGGCAAATTGCGCTTCTTCTGTGGAACCGCTTAATGCAACCACAGATGAACTGCCACCCTGAATCACGGTAGTTACATCATCAAAATATCCTGCACCCACTTCCTGCTGATGCGAAACAAAGGTGTAGCCTTTTTCACGCGCAGCAAACTCCGGTTCCTGTACCATTTCGGTGTAATGTTTCATGCCTTCACCCTGTGCATAAGCATGGGCGAACTGGAATGTGTTGTACCAGTTAACGTGGATACCGGCGAGTGTGATGAACTGGTACTTGTAACCCAAATCAGAAAGCTCTTCCTGGAATGATGCAATCTGGGAATCAGACAGATTTTTCTTCCAGTTAAACGAAGGAGAACAATTATAAGATAGTAACTGGTCGGGATATTCGGCATGAATTGCCTGCGCGAATTCACGTGCAAAGCCGATATCTGGTGTACCCGTTTCGCACCAAACCAGATCCGCATAAGGCGAATAGGCCAGGCCGCGACTTATCGCCTGTTCCAGGCCATTGTTAACTCTGTAGAAACCTTCAGAAGAACGCTCTCCTGAACAGAACGGCTTGTCATTATCATCAACGTCCGAAGTTAACAGGTTCGCTGCCTCGGCATCTGTTCTTGCCAGAACAATAGTAGGAACACCCATAACATCGGCTGCAAAACGTGCAGCAATCAGTTTCTGCACCGCTTCGGAAGTTGGCACCAGAACCTTGCCGCCCATGTGCCCGCATTTTTTTACTGCAGCCAATAGATCTTCAAAGTGAACGCCAGCAGCACCAGCGTTAATCATGTTTTTCATCAGTTCAAATGCATTCAAAACACCGTTAATCATGTTTTTCATAAGTTCAAATGCGTTCAAAACACCTCCGAAACCTGCTTCTGCATCAGCAACAATTGGCAGGAAGTAATCGATAAACTCTTCGCTATCCGGGTCGATGCCACGACCCCACTGAATTTCATCAGCACGTTTGAAGGTATTATTGATGCGACGAACCATTGTTGGTACGGAGTCGTAAGCATACAGAGACTGATCTGGATACATGGTCTCAGAGGTGTTGCCGTCTGCAGCAACCTGCCAACCTGAAAGATAGACCGCCTCAAGACCTGCTTTAGCCTGTTGCATCGCCTGACCAGCAGAGATTGCACCAAAAGCATTTACGTAGCCTTTCTTGGCAGAACCATTAACGCGATCCCAAAGTTTTTCAGCACCCATTTTTGCTAAAGTGCACTCAGGCTGTACCGAGCCGCGCAGACGTACCACGTCTCCGGCAGTGTAACCGCGCTTTACACCTTTCCAACGCGGATTCTCCGCCCAATCTTTTTCCAACGCTTTAATCTGTTCTTCTCTAGTCATTTCCAGCTCTCCAATGGTTAAAGATATTTCTGCCCCAATGCTTGAGGACGAGATAAAACACATCTCTGCGGATGCTTGTTTTTCACTATAGGAGATACGCCTGCAAAGATTTTGCATTTGTTTAAATAGCTTTTATTTAATTAATTAATACTATCCATCAAATTTATCCACTAAAGTTAATACTATAACAAGGCTGTCAAAGGCAGCGAATAACGCTCATTACCATCAGAGCTTAACCGGTCAGGAGGTATCACATGGATATAGTTCAAAAAGGTCAGCTACAGGTTGCCAAAGTTTTAGCCGATTTCATTGAACAGGAAGTGCTACCCGGTACCGATGTGCATTTAGAAGGCTTTTGGCAGGGTTTCGAAAAACTCATTGCAGACCTGGCACCAAAAAACCAGGCGTTGCTGGAAAAACGTGACCAGCTGCAGCAGCAAATCGATCAATGGCACAGAACCCACGCCGGTTCTCTTCATGATGACGCGGCCTACAAAGCATTCCTTGAAACCATTGGTTACCTGCTTCCTCCACCCAGGGATTTCAAGATCACCACAAGCCATGTGGACGCCGAGATCAAAGATATCGCCGGACCACAACTGGTTGTTCCGGTCAATAATGCACGTTATGCATTGAATGCCGCCAATGCACGATGGGGCAGTTTATTTAACGCGCTTTATGGCACCGATGTTATTGAAGAAGTGCCCGGATATGAGAGAGATATTACGTATAACCCTTCGCGTGGCAGCAAGGTGTTTGAATTTGTTAACCGTTTATTGGACCAGGCCATACCACTGAAAAATGCCAGTCACTCGGATGTATGTGGCTACAGGCTGATTGAAAATACTGAAGGCAGTAAACAGTTTGTTTGCATGATGGCAGATGATCAAAGTACTGACCTGTTACACCCGGAACAATTCAAAGGCTACCTGTTAAGCGAAGGCAACTTATCAGCGTTGCTCTTCTGTCATAATGGCCTGCATCTGGAATTACGCTTTGACCCCAGTGT
>JARRJW010000058.1:0-24781 GCA_037388785.1 Gammaproteobacteria bacterium | reverse complement strand
TTTCTGCCTGCCAGAGACACCCGGCAGGCCTTTGCGATGTCATTCTTGAATCCGCTGTTACCTCGATCCAGGACTGCGAAGACTCGGTTGCTGCTGTAGATGCCGATGATAAAGTTGGCGTTTACCGTAACTGGCTGGGGCTGATGAAAGGCACACTGACAGCACGATTTAACAAGGGCTATCGTCACCTGGAAAGAGCCATGCAGCCGGATCGCGAATATAGCTCACCGCAAGGTGACACATTTACCCTGCCAGGCCGCAGCCTGATGCTTGTCAGAAACGTTGGCCACTTGATGACCACTGATGCCATTCTTACAGCAAACTCTGAAGAAATTCCTGAAGGTATCATGGATGCCGTCATTACCAGCCTGATTGCCATTCATGATCTGAAACGAGGCAAACAAGGTAACAGCCGTACCGGCAGCGTTTATATCGTCAAACCGAAAATGCATGGCCCTGAAGAAGTTGCCTTTACCGTTGAACTGTTCAGCCGGGTTGAGGCCTTACTGGGTTTACCGGCCCGTACTCTTAAAATTGGCATTATGGATGAGGAACGCAGAACCTCGGTTAATCTCAAAGCCTGCATTGCAGAAGCCAGTGATCGCATTATCTTTATCAACACCGGCTTTTTGGATCGTACCGGCGATGAAATTCACACCAGCATGCTGGCAGGACCAATGCAGCGAAAAGAGGCGATGAAACAGCAGCCATGGATCAAGGCCTATGAAAGACATAATGTTGATGTCGGTCTTGCAACCGGTCTTGCTGGCCATGGCCAGATTGGCAAAGGCATGTGGCCTAAACCGGATTCCATGTTTGACATGATGGATGAAAAAATCAGTCAGCCGCTGGCCGGTGCCAACTGTGCCTGGGTACCTTCACCCACTGCAGCTACCCTGCACGCAGTGCATTACCACCAGGTCGATGTCCGCGAACAGCAGATGCGGCTTGCCCATCGTCAACCTGCCAACATTGATGACATGCTGAAAATTCCATTATTGACTGAGGAGATATCTTCTGTCGATTTGCAAAATGAAATTGACAATAACGTTCAAAGTATTCTCGGCTATGTGGTGCGCTGGATCGATCATGGCATTGGTTGTTCCAAAGTACCTGACATTCATAACATTGGGCTAATGGAAGACCGTGCAACACTGAGAATTTCCAGTCAGCACCTGGCCAACTGGTTACAGCATGGCATTTGTAGTGAACAGGACGTGATGACCAGCCTTAAAAACATGGCGGCCAAAGTCGATCAGCAAAACCAACACGACAAGCAGTATTACCCGATGACAAATGATCTTGAAAACAGTCTCGCGTTTAACACCGCATTCGATCTAATTTTCAAGGGTATGCAACAACCAAATGGTTATACAGAGCCATTACTGCATAAACGCAGAAAACAAGCCAAGGCTCTGCATCAGGCAATGATGGATGAAAGCAATCATGTCGCCCACCTTTGAGGATGCAACTTATGTTTCAAATGACAGATAAGTCAGAATACTCAGTGTAATCCATAAAGAGGGTACTATCATTGCCAACCAGTAAACCCTTTTTTTAAGCATGATCAAAATACCCAGGGTTGCCAGGGCGGTGGGATCAGGTGCTATACCGACTATTTCAAGGCCACCAAATTTTCTTCCCAGAAGAAACAAAGCCACAGGATGAACAAAGCCGGCATACATTAACAAGCTCCAGCCAGACACGGCGCGGATTCCTGAAGGCCCCGGACCGCCACCGGCATGACTGACAAAAACAGCCATCAGCAGTAAAAGTATAGCCTGCAAATAAAAGGCATAAGTTAAAGTATTGGCCAGCGGATTAATCTGGACATAAAACTGACTGACAAACCAGAAACCGTTTAACAACCATGCCAGGCTTAAACCAATCAGAATCGCTTTCGGATAATAGCGGTGACCTTTAATGTTTAGGTATAACGCCAGACAGAAGAGCAGGAAACTTAAAACCTGCAACGGCCACAATGATAAGTTATATAGCTCATGAAGCCGGTAATAAGACTCAGGTGAAAATATCAATAAATCATGAAGCGAATAGGACAGCCATTTCTCAATCATAAACTGGCTACATGACTGACTATCTGATTACGCATTTTTTGATCCGGCAATACACCAGTCATTGTCTGCATATTTTCAGCCAGATGATCTTTTCGACTGGTGGCAGGAATGGCGCAAGTCACCGCAGGATGTGACACAATGAACTTCAACAATAATGATGCCCAATTATCACAGTCAAGATCACGGGCAAATTCCGGCAACGGATGTTTTTTTACCCAGTCAATTAAAACGCCACGCTGAAAAGGGCGGTTAGCAATAAAAGCGATACCCTTCTCCCTGGCAATGGGTAGCAGGCGCTGTTCAACTTCACGATCAATCACGTTATAAGTTGCCTGCACAAAGTCTATCGGCTGGTTGAGCATAACCTGCTCAAGTTCGCTGTGGCGTCTGCCATGCGACGTGGTCACCCCTACATAGCGCAGGCCACCCTGTTTTTTCATATCAAGTAAATGCTCCAGGTGACCTTCCCAGGAAAGCAGGTTATGCACCTGCAAAAGATCAAACTGGTTGATTCGCCACAACTGTCGAGACGCTGCAATTTCAGAAGGACCATCGTCAACAGATGACGTCCAGACTTTTGAGGCGGCAAACAGTTTATCTCTGGCTTTTAGCTTATCAATACAGTAGCCCAGGTTTTTCTCCGATGCGCCATACATTGGCGAAGAATCAATCAGTGTTCCCCCGAGCTCAAAGAATTGTCCAAGCAGCTCGGTGCGCTGCTTTAATATGTCGTCATCCTGAACAAAATTAAAATTGACGAAAGAACCCATGCCTATTGCCGGTATCTTTTCACCACTTGACGGAATCGCTTTGAATACGTAATTCTCAACAGGTCTGGCTGAAACAGAACCAAACGCCATTGAAGTCATAATTGAAGTCGAACAGGCAGTTACTGCTTTTAAAAAATGGCGTCTGTTCATAAAGTCACCTCGTCTCAACAGTTGTCCGAATAACTCTTTTATTTAACATTCATTTAAGGTCTTGCGGATAATCAACATCCAGCAAAATACCCTCATCATCGGTATCAATCAGGCTAACCTGGTCAGCATATTTCCTCAGCAACTCCCTGCCGCCTTTATCGCCCTGCAGATTTAACAAGGCCGTTTTCCATTGACTGGAAAATCCAACAGGATGACCACGCTTTCCCTGGTAAAGAGGCGCGACCATGCTGGCACCACCCTCAAGCCTGTTTTTTATCGAACCTATAGTTTCGGGTTTTACCCAGGGCATGTCGGCCAACGCAATAATCCATGCGTCACTTTCTGGCGATGATTGAATACCTTTAACCAGGCTTGCAGCCATGCCCTCATCTGCCGCTTCATTTGTCACAACCTCCAGACCCAGCTGCCTGTACCTGGAAACCAGTGCATTATCCTGATCACTGACCACCACCAGGGTGCTGGATAACAAGCCAGTTAAATTTTTGGCTGCAAAAACTCCCAATGGTTCCCCATTGGCCAGAGGCTCAACAAGCTTGGGTCGGCCAAAGCGTCGGGAGGCACCGGCAGCAAGCAGGATGCCTGTTATCTTAGTCAAGGACTTGAATATTTTTAATTACAATCATTTGCCATTCCTGACCGCAATCATATGCGCCAGTATGGATACGGCAATTTCAGCCGGTCGCTTACTGCCAATATCAAGCCCCACAGGACCCTTTATCTGCTCAAGCTGTTCCAGGGTATATCCCATCAGCTGCAATCGCTGTCTTCTTTTTTCAGCGGACAACTTCGAACCCAGCGCACCAATATAAAAAGCCTGTGATTCCAGCGCCGCCGTCATGGCCAGGTCATCCTGACGCGGATCATGCGCCAAGGCAATAATGGCCAGTCTTTTATTAGTGTTAAATTCCTGAATGGCATCATCCGGCATTTGCTTTGAATATGTCACGCCCATGACGGGGTTATCTTCGGCATAAACTTCCCTGGGATCACAAATCGTCACCTGGTAGTCAAGTTGCCGGGCCATGCTACCCAGGTGTGTGGCAATCTGGCCATTGCCGACAATCAACAAATGCCAGGCCGGACCGAAGGTTTTTACCAGGTAATTTTCGGATACTTTGATTTCGGGTTCCGCCTCTCCAGGCAAGAGCTCAACTTTTCCTGAATCAAGCTCGACACGACGGGCCACCAGCTTATCTACCTCCAGCTTGTCGACCAGTTGTTTTAGAGTAATTTTGTCATCCAGTACTTCAACCAAAACGCTGAGCTGACCGCCGCAGGGCAGCCCGAGCTGGCTGGCTTGATGGACATCAACGCCGAAATCAATCACTTGTGGCCGGCCAGTAAACTGCTGCTCGATAAAACGTTCCAAGAGCTCTTCTTCTACACAACCACCTGAAACGGAACCAGTATATTTTCCCTGCTGATTCATCGCCATCAGCGAACCAGGTGGTCGCGGTGATGAACCCCAGGTTTTGATTACAGTTACCAGGGCAACCTGCTGACCGGATTGCAGCCAGCTCAATGCTGACTTGAGAACACTGAGATCATCTCCTGAATGATTGGTCAATGCTAGCAGTCCTTAACTTTTTCTCAGGTCACTGTGTTTAAGAGGAAATGAACGAATGCGTTTGCCGGTAGCGGCAAAGATTGCGTTTAAAACCGCCGGCGCTGCCACGGCAATTGTAGGTTCGCCGATGCCCCCCCAAAAACCACCCGAAGGCATGACGATAACATCGACCTGCGGCATCTCAGAGATCAGCATGGAAGGATAGTTATGAAAGTTATCCTGCTCCACCGCACCATTTTTCAGCGTGCATTCACCATATAGCAAGGCAGACAGGCCAAACACGAAAGAACCTTCAACCTGTGCTTCTATTTGCTGCGGGTTAACCGCATAACCCGGATCAGTTGCTGCCACAATACGGTGTATTTTCAGAAGTCCATCCTGGTCGACAGAAACCTCGGCACAAGCGGCAACATGACTGGCGAAAGCCTTGCAAACCGCCAAACCTCGATAAATGCCTGGTGCTGCTGGCTGGCCCCAGCCAGCTTTTTCTGCGACAGCATTTAATACCGCAAGACTTTTCGGATGATCGGCCATTAACTTCTGCCGAAATACCAATGGATCTTTACCTGCCGCATGGGCTAGTTCGTCAATAAAGCTTTCCATGTAAATGGCATTCTGGTTGACATTGACACCGCGCCAGAAACCCGGCGGTACCGGTGGAGTACGCATGGCATGCTCGACCAGCAAATCAGGAATGCTGTAACTGATCGCATGATCACCTTCAGGCAGCAATCCCTGAAATACAAACATATCTACACCATTTTGCATCCAGCTGGGATTAACCGCCGCCAGAATTGACTGGCCGGAAATGCGAATATGCATGCCGGTCAGGTCGCCGTTGTCATCCAGTCCAGCGACCAGTTTTGCCTTGGTTATCGGATGATAATGGCCATGCCGCATGTCTTCCTCACGCGTCCACAGTAGTTTCACTGGCGTACCTGGCAACTGTCGGGCAATATCGACTGCCTGTTTAACAAAATCATGAAAAGAACCGCGCCTGCCGAAACCGCCACCAAGATGAATTTTGTAAACGTCACACTGCTCCGCAGGTAACCCGGCTGCTTCTGCAGTTGCCTGCAGCGCTGCTTCGCCATTTTGAGTGGGACACCAGACTTCACAGCGCTCCTCTGTCCAACGGGCAGTCGCGTTCATTGGCTCCATTGTGGCATGGTTTTGGTAGGGATAAGCGTAAGTGGCTTCAACGGTTTTGGCTGATTGCTTTATTGCCTCCAGAGCATTACCCACCTGGTTGCCTGTGAAAGCCTCTGTGGCGGTCAGCCCCTCATCGAGCATTTCATCAATAGCAGCACTGTCAAGGTTGGCATTAGACCCGAAGTTCCAGGTGATACTGACTTTATCCAGTGCCTGTTTAGCCTGCCACCAGGTTTCTGCCACCACGGCCACTGCATTGTCTTCAACCTTCAAAACAGCTTTAACGCCGGGCATTGACCGGGCAACCTGATCATCAAAAGTTTCCAGGGTTCCTTCAAACACCGGACAGGCTTTAATAGCAGCGTTGAGCATACCCGGTAGATTCAGATCAGCCCCAAATACCTGTTTGCCGGTTAATTTATCAAAGGTATCCAGACGTTTGAGAGGCTTGCCGATCAGCTTCCAGTCTTTGGGGTCTTTAAGAGTCACTTCCAGTGGCGGAATCATTTCAGCAGCGGCCGTGGCAACATTGCCATAGGAGGTGGTTTTACCGCTGGGAACATGAGTGATGATCCCTTTAGAAACAGTGCACTCATTAACAGGCACGTCCCATTTTTCCGCTGCCGCTTCGATCAACATAATACGTGCAGCCGCACCACCTTCACGCATATACTGGTGACTGCCTCTAATGCCCTGGCTACCCCCAGTTGAAAAACTTCCCCAGACTCTGTTTCTTGCCAGGCTCTCGCCGGGGGTCGGATATTCGGTTGTAACGTTTGACCAGTCACATTCCAGTTCTTCTGCAACAATCTGAGCAAGCCCTGTCAACGTACCCTGCCCCATTTCCGAGCGGGCTATCCTGATAATCACCTGCTCATCAGGCTGGATCATGACCCACGCATTTACCTCGGGATTAGCTGTACTTTCTGAAGCGGCTCCTGCCATCGGCAAATAAAGCCCGAGTGACAAACCGGCACCGGCAGCTGCGCTACCGATCAAAAATCTGCGACGTGATATATCAATGGGTTGGTCAGACATTCTTTCCTCCGCTTTTTTTCATATCAGCGGCCAGCTGAATACCTTTTCGCACACGATTAAAGGTTCCACAGCGGCAGATATTGGTCATGCTGTTATTGATATCTTCATCGCTGGGATCAGGCTTCTCATTTAACAGTGCCACAGCACTCATAATCATACCAGGCTGACAATATCCACATTGGGGAACGTCAAGTTCATTCCATGCCTGTTGCACAGGATGGCTACCATCTTCTGACAAACCTTCAATGGTGGTGATCTTTTGTGATGACTTGATAGAGCCAACCGGCAACATGCACGAACGCTGGGCTTTGCCGTTGACGTGTACCGTACAGGCCCCACAGACACCGATACCGCACCCATATTTTGTTCCAGTCAGACCCAGTTGTTCACGCAAGACCCACAAAAGAGGTGTCGAGGCATCGACATCAACATCCATCATTTCGCCATTCACACTGATTTTTGGCATAGTGAATTCCTTGAGTATTTAACTACGTTTTATTAGATAAAGATAAATGACATATAGACTCTAGCTAAACCGAAAAATACTGCAACCATTAGAGCCCGGTGAAAACCGTAGAGATTGGGTAATTTATGACTTAAAAAGTCATTCTGCTGCTGTACTCACGAAGAAATTTAACAAATGAATCAGCGACAACTGACAGGGTTTTTCCTTTCGGCCAGACGATATACCAGGCCCTGTTGATTGGAAATCCCTTAACATCCAGTATCGTTAGCTCTTTGGCAAGGTCATTTTTGGACAGAGTGCTTTTTGAAAGCACCGAAACGCCCAAACCGCCAATTACAGCCTGCTTGATAGCCTCATTGCTACCTAACTCCATGCGCACGTTAAGTCCGTGTACCTGAACCTGCTTCACGTAACAGGAAAGGCTCTTTTGCGAGTCTTGATAAGGAAATATTATTTTTTCTGCTTAACGGATGGGATGCATGGGCAATAACCACCAGTGGATTATCCAAAAATGCGTCTGCTTCCACTTCAATATCTTCAGGCGGCACGCCCATGATATATAGATCATCTTCATTATCAGCCAGACGATCGAGTAGCTGGTTACGATTGACGACATTAAGACTGATGTCGATGTTGGGATACTCAGAACAAAAGGGCCCAAGCACACGTGGCATAAAATATTTGGTTGTCGTGACGGTCGTAATTCTGAGCTTACCCTGTTTCATGCCCTTTAGATTGGCAATGGATTGTTCAAATCGTTCCCAGGTATTCAGCCAGTCATGGCAAGTATTGTAAAGCTCTTGACCGGCTTCAGTCACGAATATCTTCTTACCTATTTGCTCAATTAAAGGAAGCTCAATCGCCTCATGCAAAGCTTTAATCTGCTTGGAAACTGTCGGCTGGCTGACATGCATCTCGTTGGCCGCAGCAGAAAAACTTCTCAAACGAGCAACCGCCTCAAAAGTGCTCAGTTGCCTGAGCGTAACTCGCATCATGAAAATGCTCCCAATTAAACCATAGCCTCAAGGCTATCATAGAAGTGAAAATTATTCATTTTTATTATTATTTTTTATTTCTTATATTTTTACTCAAGATAAAATCATCCGGAGTCGCTCATGGAGCCACTGACAAATTCGATTACCGCTTTACTGGCAATGGCCGCACCGATTTTCCTGTTACTGTCCGGCCTGGTCCCTTCGAGCTGGGCAAACGCTAACCCGCGCAAAATGGCCAGTATAAACATGATCGCGGCCTGGCTTGCACTCGCCAGTGCGCTGCTGGTAATTGCACTCTTTCCATTTGAAACTTCCCGAAGCTGGCATCTTGTCGATTTTGCACTGCCCTTTAATCTCGGCAACTTTTCAGTAAGTATTTACGTCAATAGTGTGACAGTCATAATGTTGTCGCTGGTAGCCTTTGTCGGGGTTATTGTTTCACGCTATTCCCGTAACTATCTCGATGGTGAGATCAATCAGGGACGTTTTCATAAATGGTTGAGCCTCACCCTGGCCTCAATTCTCACCCTTATCATTTCAGGCAACCTTTTGATGTTTGTTGCCGCTTGGATAGCTACCAGCTTATGTCTTCACCAGTTACTGGTCTTTTACCGCAATCGACCTGCAGCAGTCTTGGCTGCACACAAGAAGTTTGTTGCCAGCCGTATCGGTGACCTGAGCCTACTCAGTGCCGTATTTTTAATTAACGATGCTCTCGGCACCATGGAGTTTGAAGAACTGTTTGGCATTATGGAAAATTTTTCCGGTGAATTACCTGCAGGCTTAGAGTGGGCAGCCGTGCTTGTTGTTATTGCCGCTGCGCTGAAATCAGCCCAGTTTCCTTTTCATGGCTGGTTGATCCAGGTGATGGAAGCCCCCACACCGGTTTCTGCCCTTCTGCATGCAGGCATTGTCAACGCCGGCGCATTTCTCGTTATTCGCATGAGCCCGGTTATTTCACATTCGAACCTTGCCCTCGGCTTACTGGCCCTGATTGGCTTAATCACGCTGGCACTGGCAGCAATGGTGATGCTTACCCAAACCAGCGTTAAGGTTTCACTGGCCTGGTCAACTACGGCTCAAATGGGTTTCATGCTGCTTGAATGCGGACTTGGCCTCTATAGTCTTGCCATGCTGCATCTGGTAGCTCATTCTGTTTACAAGGCTCATGCCTTTCTGGCTTCCGGAAGTGTGGTTGATGGCTTCAGAGCGCCCTCAATTCAGTATAAAAACAATAAAATTACTGCATGGCGCAAAAGTGTCGCTTTGGTAATTGCCACAACAATAACAGGCATTACCGGTTATTTATTTGGCATTACATTTGATAATGACCTGGCATTATTTGCTGTTGCGTTCATTGTAGTTGTCGCCCTGACACAGCTTCTGCTTCAGGCAATGAGCGTTGATAACCAAACCCGATTCTTTATCCGCGCCACAATATTAAGCCTGGTTGTATGCACTGCCTACTTCGCTTTGCATCATATTTTCGAGTTAATCGTCACACCTAGTGTATTGCCCGCACAAAATATGACTGGCACATGGGAAACGATTCTGGTTATTTCTGTAATCGCAGTATTTGCAGGCTTGCTTGCTATTCAACAATCATATAAAGCACGCCGCACAACTGCCGGTGATGCACTTTATGTTCACCTCTACAACGGTTTTTACATTGATGTATTTATCACTCGAATGATTCAACGTCTCTGGCCAGCACCCACTGCAATTAAAAACTTTGGAGAATCCTCATGAGTATATCGTCCACAATTGCGTTGCGAGAAAACAATACTGTTGACCTGAACTGGCCAGGTAAAGTTGATCAACAAAATATCACTGAAATTCAGCACACTGCCCGTATGTGCGAAAGTGACCGTAAAGTTCTTGATCAGCAAATCGATTCAGCCTGCGGACGCATAGCACCTCTATGGCCATTAAAACACTTTGTTGCGGTCAACCCATTTTTTGGTCTCAGTGACAAAAGTTTTCAAAATGCTTCTGATATCCTCGCGCGGATTCTTGGACATGGTATTTACATGTCACGCGACTACTATCGAGAACAGATTAATTCAGGAAGAATCTGTAAGTCCGATTTGAAGACAGCGATAAAACGCAGTGAAAACCCTTCACTGGATATTAACGAACTGGAAAGCATATTAAATTCACCTGCCCCGAGGGCCAACACTGGCATGGCCCCAGTGAGCAAAATATTAGAAAAGGTAGAGGGCGGACTCTGGAGTAGTTTTGTGACTGAACAGATCAGTCGACATTGTGCTGCTTATTTCGATATGGGCCAGGCCACTATTAGCATGCCCTGGCGTAATGATTCCTTATACACGGCATGGCGAAAAGCGGCTGCGATTGACATGAGCCCGGCAATGATGGGGCTGGGTGATTTTCGAAGCGCTGTAAAAAGATTGCCTGAAGACCCTCGCGAGGCTATTGCCTGGGCAATAGAGCATCTTGATATTCCGGCCGATGCCGTTGAGCGTTATCTGCATGCTTCACTGCTAAGTATCGGCGGCTGGGCTGCCTGGACACGCTATCTTCGCTGGCAGGCAGAACTCAATAACATGACAGATCATGCTATTGTTGACCTGCTCGCAATACGTGTCATGTGGGACATATTATTATACGAGGAAAAATACAGTATCGCCCTGGCTGCACAATGGCGGGATATGCTTGAACTCAGTATGCGCCCACCTTCAGCGAAAAGAAAAGCGGCAGCAGAAATTGACCGTATCATGCTAAATGCAATGGAAATTGGTTTCCAGCGCAATATCATGGATGCAATAAAAGGGACACTCGAACATCCTTCCAAAAACTCCTCCCAAACCCGCCCGTCTGTACAGGCTGCTTTTTGTATTGATGTTCGTTCCGAGGTCTACAGACGATCTCTGGAAACCGTTTCATCTGGTGTACAGACATTAGGTTTTGCGGGCTTCTTTGGCATTTTCATCGAATATGTACCTTTTGCTGCCGACACTGGTCATTCTCATGTACCGGTTCTGTTTAACCCGTCCAACCGGGTACATGAAGAAATGAAAGCAGACGAAGGAACCAACAAGAAAACCTTTTCTGAACGTCGTGAGCGTCTTGCACTATCCAAGATGTGGAAGGGTTTCAAGTTCTCAGCATCATCTGCATTTTCTTTCGTTGAAGCTACAGGTTTGATGTACATTCCCAAGCTACTCAGTGACAGTTTTGGTTGGACCCGGCCGGTTCCAAACCCAGTGACCCAGGGTATAAAGACGTCACAGGCTGAAATGCTTTCCCCTGTTATTAATCCTGCTTCAACCTGTTGCATTGATCACAAAAAGAGTGGTATTCCCGAGGAAGAATGGTTGGATCATGCAGAACGTATTTTACGCGCCATGTCGATGACAGATAACTTTGCCCGCCTGGTAATGTTAACCGGCCATGGCAGTAACACGGTAAATAACCCTCATGCAACAGCACTGGACTGCGGTGCCTGTGCCGGACAAACCGGCGAAGCCAGCGCCCGCGTAGTCGTTAACATTTTAAACGATTTTAGTGTGCGTGCGGGTTTACATGACCGCGGCATCATCATACCCGAAGATACCTGGTTTATTGCCGGCCTGCATGACACAACTACCGACAATGTCACCCTGTTCGATTTGGAGTTAGTTCCAGACAAACTTGCTGATGACCTTAAACAACTGCAGCAGTGGCTTGAACAGGCTGCCGAACTGACCCGCATGCAACGAGCTACATTAATGGGTATGGATGGCCAGCCCAATAAGACGGTCAGTAAAAATATTCTGCGCCGCGCCAATGACTGGTCTCAGGTAAGACCTGAATGGGCATTGGCTAATAATGCTGCCTTTATAGTGGCACCACGCGAACGAACACGCGGTAGGGACCTTGAAGGTCGGGCTTTTTTACATGAATACAGCTGGCAAAATGATAATGAATTCAAAATTCTTGAACTGATCATGACAGCGCCGATGGTTGTTGCTAACTGGATCAACATGCAGTATTACGGCTCGGTCGTTGACAATGAAACCTTTGGCAGTGGTAACAAAGTACTGCATAACATCACTGGAGGTGCAATTGGTGTGATAGAAGGCAATGGGGGTGACCTGCGCGTTGGCCTGCCGATGCAGTCAATTCATGATGGAGTAAAATGGGCGCATGAACCATTGCGCTTGAGCGTCTTTATCGAGGCTCCCCGGGAAGCCATTGATAATATAATTGAACAACATGAAACTGTTCGCCAGCTTGTTGAGAACAAATGGCTACACCTGTTTCAGATCAGTGAAGATGGCAGCACCTATCGCCGAGAACTAAGCGGACAGTGGAAAATCGACACTTAATCATGTGGCGTGTTCATTATTCAGGGGCTGGCGCTAATTTGCTTAGCTCCCAAAGAACAATCTGTATAGCTAGATTTCAAGCTTAGTTATTTGAACTGCTAATCAAGTTTATCCTTTCACTGAAAAACTTTTCCTGGTTTTCTGGTTTTTTACTTCTTCAGCCCACATTATGAATTTTCCTTTAAATGGTTTTGTAGATCCAACTAAATCTGCGCTATTCATCTACACATATTAAAAACTGTTATTTTATTCTTTTTGTATTTTATCCTTTACGAATATACTTACGAACTAAAGCCCTCCCTTATTCACTAAAATTCTCTATCAAGATTTATAAAATTCATGCAAAAAATACTCACAAAAAGCAGTAACTACTGGCGCATGGTTAACGCCGGCCAGATGGCCTTTATCATTGATGGTGAAGATTATTTCCGTGCGGTACGTGAAACTTTTTGTAAGGCAAAACGCAGTATCTTCATAATTGGCTGGGATATTCACAGTGAGGTCCGCCTTGTACGTAACAAGGAAGAGGATGGCTACCCCGTAAAACTGGGCCCACTGCTGGATTACCTTGCTCGCGAACGGCCCGAGCTTAACATTTACATACTTAGCTGGGATTTCGCGATGATCTATACAATGGAACGCGAATTTTTTCCGCATTATAAGCTACGATGGAAATCTCATGACCGGGTACATTTTTGTCTGGATGGCAACCATCCCATAGGGGCATCACAGCACCAGAAGATTGTAGTCGTCGATGATCAGGTTGCATTTTGCGGTGGACTGGACCTAAGTAAGTGGCGCTGGGATACATCCGAACACGCGATTGATAACAAACTGCGTATTGACCCTGATGGCAAATCTTATCCACCATTTCATGATGTACAGATGCTAGTCGATGGTGACGCTGCTGCAGCATTGGGCGAGCTTGCCCGTGAACGCTGGCATATTGCCTTTGGCAGCCAGGCGGTTGAAAAAGACAGCGACATAAAACGGGATCAATGGCCAAAAAGTATTGACGTGGCCCAACAAAATGTAAATATCGTTATCGCAAGGACACTGCCAGCATACAAGAATCGCACAGAAATCCGCGAGGTTGAGCATCTTTACCTGAACTCAATCGCATCTGCAGAAAATTTCATCTACATTGAAAACCAGTACCTCAGCTCACATCGAGTTGTTTGCGCACTGGCTGACAGACTGAATGAAGCTGATGGACCACAGGTAATTATCGTCATGCCTGAAAAAACCGGTGGCTGGCTGGAACAGCACACCATGGATGTTTTGCGGGCACGCATGTTAAAAAAACTACGTGATGCAGATGAGCATGACCGCTTTCGAATTTATTATGTTCGCCTGTCAACAAATCCACACGTCTCATTGATGGTGCATGCCAAAGTAATGATCATCGATGACTGTTTTGCAAGAGTTGGCTCAGCCAATGCCAGTAATCGCTCCATGGGCCTGGACTCAGAATGCGATATTGCGGTCGAGTCCAGTGACACCCAGGATTGCGGTATAGCTATCACTGACTTTCGTCGCAAACTGCTGGCTGAACACCTCGACGTAGAAGTCGATGACATTACCACTGCGGAGCAGCAACATGTGACGTTGATCGAGGCCATCGAATCACTGCGGGGTAATGAGCACACACTGGAACCTCTCTCGGGAGAAATAACCGAGGACGTGGATGCCTGGATACCAGACTCAGCCCTGCTGGATCCCGAGAAGCCTGTCGAACCTGATGATTTTCTTGACCAGATAGTATCACCCGATCATCGCAAACCTGCCTACCACTACCTGCTGCGCATCGGGATGCTGTTATTCGCATTACTGGCACTGGCAGCAATATGGCGTTGGACACCTTTGTCAGACTGGCTTGACATCGAGAGGGCAGAAGCCACAGCCAACTGGATACGAAACAGTAACTTTACACCGGCACTGGTACTAATTGCCTATGTCATAGGCGGTCTTGTTGCGGTTCCGGTCACTTTAATGATTATTGCGACAGTGACGGTATTCGATCCATGCGATCCATGGACAGGTGCAGTTTATGCCTTACTTGGTGCAGAAGTTGCTGCATTGGCCGGCTTCGGCGTTGGTCATATGTTCGGCCGCGATGCAGTCAGTCGAATAGCAGGCAGTCGCGTCAATCGTCTGAGTCGTAAACTGTCTGAGCGTGGTGTGCTTACCATCATCACACTACGTATCGTACCAGTAGCACCATTCACAGTGATCAATGTTATTGCAGGCGTCTCCGAAATCAGGTTTCGCGACTTTGCAATTGGAAGTTTTATAGGCATGGTACCCGGTATCATGGCCATATCACTGCTTGCAGATCGAATAATTAGTTCATTACGTGATCCCAGCTTGGCTAGTATACTTGTACTTGTAGCTGTTGCTATCCTGGTTGTTGCGGCACTTGCAGGTTTACGTTACTGGGTTAAACGTCAACGCAAAAACAGGTCAGACTGATTTTCGTAAATATATGCGTATTGCAACCTATAACATCCACCGGTCGGTCGGCAATGATGGCAAAGAGGAACCGGAACGAATTCTTTCGGTGCTCAATGAACTAAACGCCGACATTATTGCATTACAGGAAGTAGGCTATGCTTCAGGAGAACCCGGCAACTTGCTGGATTTCCTGGGTAAGTCGACACAAAGCCAAGTGATCGAGGGCATTACCCTCAAGGATGAACGCGGGCATTATGGAAATGCAATACTCAGTCGATTTCCGGTTAATCTGATCAAGTTGCACAACATCAGCATACCCAGTCGAGAGCCGCGAGGAGCCATTGAATTAAGACTGGAACTCGAAGACAAAACCATTCAGATTATTGCCACTCATCTTGGCTTGCGTCCGGGCGAGCGCAATATACAAGTTGATAAACTGATGCCGCTGTTTGACACTTCTTCAGCTGATATCAAAATATTAATGGGTGATCTGAATGAATGGTTTCTCTGGGGGCGTCCATTACGCAAATTGCAACGCACATTTGGCAGTATGCCGGCATTAGCCACTTTCCCATCGCGCTGGCCACTGTTTGCCCTTGATCGCATCTGGATTCGGCCGCTATCAGCCATAGACTGTTTGCGGGTACTTAAAAGCACCAATACAAAATCAGCCTCCGACCACTTACCGCTTTTTGCACAGCTAAATCTTGATTAACTGCCGTACTGAATCACTGTCATCTGGATAATTGGCCACAGCTTGAAGTATTTTCCGGCCAACCTTTTCACCGCCATCACTTCCAAAGTCTCTTACGACAGTCAAAACTTCTGACAAACATTTCAGGTCTTTATTTATCAGTTAAGGTAACGACGCCGTCCCAGTCCTCTCCGGGAGGGTTTTTGATCATCTGCTTCGCTCTTTTGATAATAACCTGGGCTGCAGGATCGTTTTCGTAAGCACTCAGCACTTCAATAGTCTTGGCAAACTCTTTCGCTGCAAAATATGAATGAGCTAACGCAAAATCTTCTGCAGTTTTTGAGAAACTTTCAGGGAAATTTTCCTTACCATTTTCATGCCGTGCATCATTTACCGATTTATCAAAATCCCTGGCGCTTTGTCTTTCTCCTAAAATATAAAGCGGCTCATAAACGACACAGGGTTTTTCTTTTCCTTTAACACGGATGGTTGCAACTTCTCTCAATAAAAAGCTATCAGGTAAATTCTCTGCAACTGAATCTGATATCAATATATCCGTTGAAGTGAATTTATTGGCACCCTCGAGGCGTGAAGCCAAGTTTACCGTATCCCCCATGATGGCATAATTAAATCGCTTTGATGAGCCGACATTACCCACTATCGCCTTGCCTGTATTAACACCGATACGGGCATAAATTTTTGCATTACCAAACGTACCATTGTTGTTAAGTTCTTCCAGCTTCTCTTTGACGGCCAGGGCGGCAGCTGTTGCGTGCCCAGCATTATGCTCATCGGTAAATGGCGCACCAAAAACGGCATAAACCTCATCGCCAACATATTGAGCAACAAATCCACCATGTGCCTCAATAATTTCAGTGACATAGGAAAAGTATTTGTTCATTAGCGCAATCAACTCAGTTGGGGAAAGCCCTTCAGAAAGCGCCGTAAAGTTGGCCAAATCAGCAAACCAGGCTGTTACAGTTTTCTCCTCACCACCAAGTTCAGGAAGCTGCTCTGACTCAAGCATCTGATCAACCAGTTTGGGTTCCAGGTACAAGCCAAACATATCCCTGACCTGGGATTTCTGACGATCAATGACAAAATATTTATAAACCAAGACCAGAATAAAACTAAAAACGACAGTTAAAACCATGGGTAAGATTGGCAAAAACAGGTTGAACTTTAAAAGCGTCCAGGCGCCGCCGACCACTAATACACCAATAAACATCAGAGTTATTAAAGTCGAGTAAATAGGTTTCAATAAAAGAGCAATAAAACCAATTAACAAGCTTGAAGCTAAAAGCAGAAGCACTTTCTGGCTTCCATCCAGTTCGCTGAGAAAGTTTTTCTGTAAAAAATTGTTAACGGCTATGGCATGTATATAAACACCTGAATTGGTATCCCGCCTGACTTTATGGCTTTCTACATCTTCATTATCAATATAAACCCCGGCACCATCCTGATTCATAAAGCGCTTGGAAGTTAATTTTCTATCCTCTACGTCAAGCACTACTCCTAAAAGGACAACCTTATTTTGAAAATGGCTCTTAAAATATTCAACGTCATTTTCAACAGCACGCTGATATAAGTCGTAAAGAGAGAATGCAGGGATTTGCGGATAGCCCTGAAAATTGATTAAGGCCGCATTATTTTCTGAACCAGGAATTCTATAACCATCCAGTTCAATACTGCCATCTCCATTTGCGACTGGGTATTGCCCCAGGTACCGTGAGGCTAACTCTAAAGACATGGAAGATTCTTTATTTCCAAGATGCGACTCAAAAAACATAGGAACTCGTCTGATAATATCATCCGGATCTACATGTAAATTCAATGCTTTTACATTTTTATTACCCTGTACTACAAACATTTGAGCAGGATGAGGTGCAACAGGCTTTTTGCTGTGTTGCGCTTTTCCAAGAATTATTTTTTTCTGACGGGCACCTTTTAACAGCGAGATCAAAAAGGGCTTTTCATAGCCGGGCAAATCTTCTTCAACAGATGAAGAGAAAATAATATCGTAACCAACAACCTTAACGCCGGATTTTAGTAATAAATCCTGTACCTTGGCCAGGTAAGGTGTCCATAGCACTTTGGGCCTGCTGGAAAAAGGCTCTGTGTCGTAAGTTTTTTCATCGACGGCAATAACTACTACTGGTGAAGAACTCGGGTCTACCTTTGGCTTGAACACCTGATGACGGATCAAAAGCATAATGTCTTTTGAATACGCATCTACGTTTTCAAAATAGTCTGAAAAGGCAAACAATAGCGTCAGAGCAAGCAACCCAAAAACTGACAACGCATTTTGACGTGTTTTGATTTTCAATCAGAAGCCCTTGTTAGGAGATAAGCCCATAACCTTATTGCATCTCTTAATGATAATAAAGCCACGTGAAACCAGGTATAGTATATATATAAAGTCCTGCCAATATCCTACCAGACAGACTCCAGGCAGACCCCAGGCAGACTGGCATAACGGACAATCATTCGGTCCTAAAAAATCAACTCATGTTTCGGCATATGTTATCAAATATCCCTATAGCAATATATCTAAGAATAGGCGCGGTTATTGTCATTTTTATAAGTAAAAGAATTTCAATGAACACAAAAATTCATAATCTGCTTTTTTCACAATCAATCGAAAAGTAAGCTAGACTTATATTTATCTGGTCCAATCCATTTGCAACCCCAGAATAACAACAAATATATATAGAAAAAAACATTCTTTGAATCAGCGATGGAATCATCCTCACTATATTTAGAAAAATTAAAAGAATTTGTGCAATTTGAGTTTTTAATTGCCGATGAAATTCTTCCAATTTTTTATGTGCTCTGCGCAATAATAATACCTGTGTTTTTTAGGTATATGCTTTTAGGGGTAATACGTCGCTACGCCCTGGCAATTGAAATTTATAAATCTGGCCGCTACTCATTTTTCTTTTCATTTCTGTTTTGGGTTTTCAGAAAAATAAAATTTTTCAGAAAGAAAATTGATCAAAAAATCTCATGGAGTGCCTTTACTCCCACTCAAAAAATGAAATTTTTAGCTTTATATTTCATCGTTGTTTTTTTCGCAGAACTTTTTTTGCGTTTAGCCTTTGAGTATCTGATTGCTTATATACATATGCACGAATGGATGAAACCTCCCAAGATGCTGTAGTTAATTATATAGTTGACTTCACCGATTTTTATTAATAACCGTTCAATCAAAAGAAACTGTCGTTTGTGATTTTTTATCTACATGCAAGGTGAAAATATCCGGCCTTGAATAATGGCCAGCGACATCAAACCCACGGCGTGAAATAGCGACCTCATTGAGATCAATTTCGGCATATATATTCTCCTGGGTATTATTAACCGGACCAGCAATAATTTCTCCTCTCGGGCTAATCACTGCTGAACCGCCTGGATTAATCCACTCTTCATTGTCTGGATATAAAATTTCACGATCAGGAAAATCTTTCGGAATATCATTGTGATGATAGGCAACACCTGAACTTACCACCCAACAACACCCCTCTCTTGCAATATGCTGCATGGTACCCAGCCATGCATCACCACTGTCGTATGTTGGTGCAATATAAATTTCAACACCCTGTGCATAGAGCGCATAACGAGCAAGTGGCATAAAGTTTTCCCAACATATTAGTGAAGCAATTCTGCCTATTGGCGTATTTATGACATTTAGACCGGTAGCATCTCCCATTCCCCAAACCATCTTCTCTGGGTTTGTAGGCATAAGCTTACGATGTCGGTTTAAAATCTTTCCATTATCGCCTATGGTTACAACCGTATTGTATAAAGTAGAACGGCTAAACTGCCCATCGCGTTCATGCAGTCCAGCCACAATGGTTACATTATGTTTTTTTGCGGCCTCAAGAACAGGTCCAAGATCATCAGATTCCAGGTTGACGGAATTTTCCAGTAATCGCTGATGAATTTTATCGGTTATAGCCCAGTCAGCACCAGGACGAAGCCGCCAAATCCAGGCTGGATACCCCGGAAAAAAAGCTTCTGGAAAAATGACTAGCTGGGCATTATTTTCAGCCACTTCTTTGATAATTTTTACTGCTTTTTCAATAGTGCCCGGCAAATCAAGCATAACCGGTGATTGCTGAATAATTGCGATAATCATATAAATAACGCCCTAATGGATTAACAACGTTTTTGATAACAGGCAAAAAAATGGGGTACTGGAGGATTCTGGTTATCATCGTAAGCTTCGAAACTGATTTCATCCAGCTGACCATTTAGGCAAAAACCATCAATTTCCACACGGTCTAGCGGTAAAGGAATAGCATCTTCGAGCTCACCTGTTTCTCGACTACGACAAGATACAAGAATAACCCCCTGACAGGCGATTAAAGAGATCATCGCATCTCTTGCAAGCAGACGGTACTTTCCTGGAAGAACCTGAATGGTATTGCACTCATAGACAAGATCAAACTTTCCTTTCCATTCATTGGGATAATCAAAAAGATCAGCCACCAGATAGTCAACTTTAGTATCAGGGTAGCGATTTTTACAAAGTGCAATGGCTTCCGGTGAAATATCAAATGCGGTCACTTCGTACCCAAATGAAGATAAAGCCTCGGCATCATCACCCACACCGCAGCCAATAACAATGGCTTTATTACAGAATGAATTGGGTGTGTTTTGTTTCAGCCAGTTAACAAGATAGGGGTTTGGCTCAAGGTCAGCCCAAAACACATTATTGTGGTCGCCTTCGGCGCCCCGGTAAAGCAGCTCAAACCAACCAAGAGGATCATCATTATCCTGGTAGGATTTTACCCAGTCTTTATAGGTGGCCGGGTCATAGAAATATTTATCATCGTTACCTGCCATAATTTACCAGTATAGCCGAGTCGAAATATAATATATTGAATTAGATTCAGTTCATTTAATAATCTGTTTGCCGCTTCTTAGCAGAACAGGAGATTTCTCCTATGGGAATAAAATTCTTATGAGTCTCGGATAGATTAATGATTTCTCCAAATATCAGCATGTTCATGATTAATTTTTGAGATACCGGTTGGCCCTCATTTTCGCGAATTTGTTTATCGTGAGGTTTTAGTCTGGATTTAATGAATAGCTGCCACACTCAAAATAGATTACGTGTTTGCAAAATTACTGAAGTTAGTTTTTTTGATTCAATTATTAAGTAGAGGGCGGTAATATCGAATAATTAAAGTCTAATCAATTAATGCCGAAAACTAAAAGATAAAAAGATTTATTAATTTATGTAATTAACAAGGCCCTTATCAACCAGTTAATTCTTTATAAAACAAGAAAATAAGAATGAAAACTTTGCCAAGTCTGAGAAACAGGTACATTGGACTAGCCACTATCCTGGCTATAGGAGTTGTTTTTATCTCAGCTTATGCCTACTTGAATGTACTCCAGGTCCAAGAGAGTGTAAGAGAAGGGCTGAAGGACATTCGTTTTAAGCGAGATAAACTAGAAAGTGTTCGCACCAGTTATTTTCAACTCTACCAAAACATCGACCTATTTCTTTTAGATCCTTTAGGGGAATCCGGGAATATTGGAAAGAGTATAAATTCTGCCTCTGATAATATCAGCGATTTAAAGTCATCGTTACAGCCTTCCGATATTGATCTAGCAAAGCAAGTATCACAATTATCAGATCAAATCATGAATCTTAAATCCGAAGTCGAATCTTTGATGACTGCAAGAATGGATGTAAAAATTCAGTATCCTGGCGTAGCAATTTCAGCTTTTGATATGTCACAGCCACAGCAAGTTATCAACAATGATTTTAAGTTGCTAATTGATGAAATTGAAAACGACGGTTTTGAACTGACTTCAAGAGAACTTTATTCTACGCTTATGAAGGCTCAGACCTTATGGGTAAGACTCGTTTCACAAATGCGTATTTATTTAGCAAATCGGCTAGCTTCTTTTTCCTCGGACATCCTCATTCAGCAAGCAGAATCTCTCGACAGTTACTACAAAGAGCTTCTAAACAAGCTTAACAGCCTGGAATTATTTTATGAAGAGGTTGATAGTTTTGAAGGTCCAGAAACACTTTCAAGAATTAAATCCAATGTGAACAAATGGAAAGCACTTTTTTCTGATGTTAGGCGCCTTTCAGAGAACGAGAGTTGGCGTGCTGATAACCATATCATGCAATCGATTATCATACCCCTGGGCAGCTTAATTACCGAAACAACACATTCAATTGAAAGTTTTTTATCTGCAAAAGAGAAACAATTACTTATAAAACATGAAAATAACAGCAATACATTAAGTCAGTTGTTGATGGCAATCATCATTGCTTTTATTGTTTTTATTGTGGGTTTAATTGTTTCCATAGACTGGCTAATATTTCGCCCCCTTCTCAATATGTCTCGCGTATTCAAAGCTAGAGCTTTAAATATCACCAATGAGGTAATACCACCCCCAAAAACATATGAATTAGGTCGTTTGATTGAATCCTTCCAGCATATGGACGAGCAAATACGTCTTCGTCATACAGAGTTACAGAAACAGGCTAAAAAATTAGCCGATAGTGAACAACGATGGAGCTTTGCATTAGAAGGCGCGGGAGATGGCGTATGGGACTGGAACCCACAAACTGATGAAGCATTTTTTTCTAAAAGATGGAATGAAATTATTGGTTACTCAGAAAATGAATTTCCACCAACAGGCAAAGCCGTTTATTCAAAAATACATATTGAAGACAAAGGTCGAGTTCATAATGCGATGCAAAAATGTATTGATGGCTCTTCCGATTTCAGTATTGAATTCCGCCTTTTAACTAAAAATGAAAAATGGAAATGGATCTTAGCAAGAGGCAAAGTTGTAAGTCGTGATGCAGAGGGAAGAGCCATCCGCATGATTGGCACCCATACCGATATAACTGACCGCAAACAAATAGAAAAACAGCTTCAAATTGCAGCAACTACGTTTGAATCTAATGAAGGAATAGCAATTACCGATCCTGACGGAACAATACTTCGAGTAAACACTGCCTTTACAAAAACCACTGGTTATTCTGCCGAGGAGGCAGTAGGACAAAACATCAATATTCTTAAGTCAGACACCCATGACAAAAGCTTTTTTAAAGCCATGTGGGAATCCATCCATAGAAAAGGCAGCTGGCAAGGAGAGGTTTGGGACAAGCGCAAAAATGGTGAAATTTTCCCGATATGGTTAACCATAACAGCGGTTTTAGATGATTTTGGAAAAGTTACACATTATGTGGGTACCCACTATGACATAAGTCAACAAAAACAGTCTGAAAAACAAATTAAAAAATTAGCCTTTTTTGATTCTCTAACAGAATTGCCAAATAGGACACTCTTACAGGATCGAATGGATCAAAGCATGGCAAAAAGTGGCCGCGATAAATTATATGGGGCACTTCTTCTAATCGATCTTGATAATTTCAAGATGCTAAATGATACTCTTGGGCACCATATTGGCGACAAATATTTACAGCAAGTCGCCCATCGACTGAAAGATAATGTTCGTGAAGTTGACACCGTAGCACGCCTTGGAGGTGATGAGTTTGTAATCATACTTTCAGAACTATCTAATGACATATCTTCTGCTGCAAATGCAGCTGAACATGTCGCAGAGACGATCCTTTCCTCGTTGAATCAAAGCTATATTCTTGAAGACATCACCCACCATAGCTCGGCAAGTATTGGAATTAGCTTGTTCAAAGGCAATGAAGTTACCCGCGATGAAATAATGAAGCAAGCAGACATGGCAATGTATAAGGCCAAAACAAGTGGCCGTAACATGATTCGCTTCTTTGACCCTGAAATGGAATCTTCTGTACTAGAACGTGCTGAATTAGAGAAGGACCTACATCTAGCAATAAATGAAAAGCAATTTACACTCTACTACCAGAGCCAAGTAAATAAACAAGCCAATATTATTGGCGCTGAAGTTCTGGTTCGTTGGCGTCATCCACAACGAGGATTGGTTTCTCCTGCAGAATTTATTCCAGTAGCAGAAGAAACCGGGCTTATTGTTACTCTGGGAAATTGGGTTTTGGAGACCGCGTGTCAACAGCTAGCTAAATGGTCGTCTGATCCAAAAATGGCAAACCTTTCTATTTCGGTAAATGTGAGTGCCAAGCAGTTCAACCAAGAGAATTTTATTGATCAAGTCACAAAAATCATTAAATACACAGGTGCTGACCCCAGACGCCTAAAATTTGAATTAACGGAGACCCTTCTTATAGAAAATATTGAAGCCGTTATTGAAAAAATGACAAACCTACAAAACCTGGGAATATGCTTTTCACTAGATGACTTCGGTACAGGATATTCTTCTCTATCATATTTAAGGCGGTTACCATTGGGTCAATTGAAAATTGACAAATCATTTGTGTCTAATATCACCAATGATAGTAATGACTCGGCAATTGCGAAAACTATCATTGAAATGGGTAAAAGCCTTGGGGTAAATGTAATTGCAGAGGGTGTCGAAAACGAATCACAAAAGAATTTACTGGCAAAACTTGGATGTGATAGCTATCAAGGGTTTTTCTTTTGCAAGCCTATGCCCATTGATGACTTTGAAGCTTTCATTTTAGATGAACCGTTAAGGTCTATTAACTAAAAATTATGTCTAAAATTATTTAATTTGGAATTTTTTGTCTATTTCTTCAAATTAATATAGAAAACTTTCCTTTAACACATAAATATTTAATATTTACAATCGTTATGACCGTTTCTAACCTGAAAGAGCCGGCTATCCTCCCCTGATTTACCCAACCTAAAGTTAGCCCCATAGAAGTTTAATTTTTAAGGTGCTGACCGACCGCTAACAAAAAAATTCATACTTGGCTGAAAATCATCGACTGGCGGTCATTTGCAGGTAATTGCCAATCAGCTTGAAAAAAGTAATGTCTACTTTTATCTAAATAGACAAATACAATTCGATCTATTCGCGCTGGCCACTCGATTAAACAGCGAAATAGCCAGGAAAAAATTTGAATTCATATGTCATTGCGTTGAAGCATATCCCTTAAGCTGGGATAGCTTATGGTGTTTACCATAAGCCTCAGGCAGCCCATGCAGGGCCAGTTCCAA
>JARRJW010000057.1:3813-11547 GCA_037388785.1 Gammaproteobacteria bacterium | reverse complement strand
TCTGAAACGTCGACATCGATAAAATCGTTGGCAAACCAGGTGGAAAATGCCACATTGGCGATTAATCAACTGGGTGAACAGAGCCAGAATATTTCAACAGTGCTTGAAGTCATCGGCCAGATAGCAGAGCAGACCAACCTGTTAGCTCTTAATGCCGCCATTGAGGCAGCAAGGGCGGGTGAACAGGGTCGAGGGTTTGCCGTGGTAGCGGATGAAGTCAGAAACCTCGCATCAAAAACCTCTGAGGCAACCGGCGAGATCAAGTCCATAATTGATTCGCTTCAGCAAAAAGCCCAGGAGGCTGTATCAGCTATGGGTGACAGTCAGAGCAAAGCCAGTCAAACGGTTGAAAATGGTATCAAGGCTGACGAGGCATTAAGCAGTATTCTGGAAGCAGTGCATGAAATCATGTCAAACAATCAGCAAATTGCCAGTGCCACCGAAGAACAAAGTGTCACGGCAAACAACGTTTGTGGCAATGTCGTCCAGATCAGCAATGTCGCGCACGAGATTTTTGATAACTCCGGAACCATGAGTCGATCTACAGAAAATCTGCATCTGCTGGCTCAACAGCTTGATTCACTGGTAAAACAATTCAGGGTATAAATCGAAGCCGCTTTAAATTTTTCGGCAAAGACCCTGCATTAGCAGGGTTTTTCCTGTATTCCATGGGCTAAATCCTGCGATAATCCGCGCATGCCAGCTTTTCTCAAGAATTTGCCAATCCGGGTGCTAGTACTTATTTTGTCGATAGTGCATACGGCCAGCTATGCAGACGATGAGAAAAAAACTGCTGAGGTGATCATTAATGCGCCTGGTCTTGAAGATGCTGCGGTCAATAACGCCCGTTTCTACATGCAATTGGCCAGTGAAACCTGTGATACTCCCCGCTGGAAAGTCAGCATGCTTTTTGGGCAGGTTGAACAACAGGTCACGACTAGCTTGCATGCTTTTGGCTATTACCATCCAGTAATTTCAAAGCAGATCAAATGGGAAGAAAACTGCTGGAAAGTAACGGTTGATATTGAACATGGTGAGCCTGTCATCATCGAATCGGTTGATATAAAGCTTACCGGCGCAACCGATAATCCCAAACTTAACGAACTGGCTAAAAGTGTCAGTGAATTGATCGGTAAGCGTCTACTTCATCAGCAATATGAGTCAGTGAAAAAACAATTGTCTGATACCGCTTATGGACTGGGTTACCTGGATGCGACTCTGGAAAAAAAGGAGCTTCGTATCTACCCGGATAACAACACTGCTGAAATTGTTCTTCACTTGAATACCGGTGAACTATATTACGTCGGAGAACTGAAGTACGAACAATCGATTCTGGATGATGATTTTCTTCATCGCCTGGCTGATATTAAAACCGGTGAGCCTCTCAAGTCTGCATCGCTAATCAGTATGCAGCGTAAAATTGCCGATTCGGGTTATTTTACCTCGGCCGATGTTTTGATGTTGCGCGACCAGGTAAGCGACTATCTAATGCCTATTGATGTAAAACTCATCCCCAGAAAAAAACATGCCTGGTCGGCTGGTATAGGTGTTCAGTCTGATACCGGCGTGCGAGTAACCGGTGGTTATGACAACCGGCTTGTTAACCGCCGTGGGCACCAGTGGGGTAGCAGTCTGTCGTTGTCCCAGGTTGAAACGGAACTGAATGCCAATTACATGATTCCAGGAAGCAACCCGCATAAAGAAAAATATAACCTGGGGTTCAGCCTAAAACATGAAGATGTAGATACCTATGAAACAGACAGTTTGACACTGGATGTACATCAAACCCTGAAAAGTCCAGGCTGGACAGAGGTGCGTTCCCTGCAATTACTTTATGAGGACTATACCGTTGCCGGGGAGAGCAATGATGACCTGTTATTCATGCCCGGTATCTCCTGGGTTCATGAAAAAGTCGACAATCCTTTCAAGGTACATTCTGGCTACCGCGTTGGATTGTCGCTTAAAGGTGCACTGGAAGGTTTTCTTTCGACTGAAAGTCTATTGCAGTCAAAGATATCCGCAAAAATGATTTATCGCTTCGGTGACGCAGGGCGTATTACTGCACGTGGTGAATTTGGTGCAACTTATGTCGAAGATATAAAGGATATACCTGCATCGTTGAGGTTCTTTGCCGGGGGTGATAATTCGGTGCGTGGCTATGATTATGAATCACTGGGCCCCACTGACAACAATGGAGAGGTGATCGGTGGAACCAACCTGATCACAGCGTCAATAGAGTATGAACATCCCGTCATCGATGATAACTGGTGGGCAGCGCTTTTTGTCGATGCAGGTAATGCGTTTGATTTTGATAATAGTAATGTCGATATGAAAATTGGTTACGGTGCCGGTGTGCGCTGGTTTTCCCCGTTCGGACGTTTCAAAATTGACCTTGCAGTGCCTGAAGAAGGCAGTTTTTCAGACTTGAAGCTGCACTTTGCATTTGGAACCGATCTTTGAGCAGAAACAAAACAATATGGCTCGGTGTTGCCGGCATCATTGTGCTGATACCAGCCATTTTAGCTGTTGTCCTGTGGTTTCTGGTTTCTACGGAGAGCGGCACAAGATGGCTATTCGATCGCGGTATGCACATCGTTGCCCAACAGGGCATTCATCTGCGTTATGCTGCCATGCGTGGCACCTTAGTCGACCGGCTTGAAGTTGATGGCTTGGACATCAGGATCGATGGCGAGCAGGCCCGGGAAGATGCAACCAGTGAATTTAGCTTAAACGCTTTTGTTTTTCAGTGGCAGCCCAAAAGAATATTTCAGGGCATAGTTACAATTGACCTGCTTAAACTCGACCAGTTAATGGTCAACCTGCCAGCTTCTGCCGAGTCTGCATCTTCTCCAGTACCGGAAATACCTGACCTGATTTTACCTTTTGAAATCGAACTGAAACGACTTGAAGTCAGCAACGTTTATCTTGGTACGGAAGAAACACCGGCAATAGTGGATAAGCTGGTCATGCAGGTTTTAATGAACAGGGATGCAATATCGATTAACGATATCCGGTTTTCCAGTCAACAGGCATCAGTCGCTGGCGAGATAAAATCGGCAGTTTCGGCACCGCATCAGCTGCAGGGCAAACTCGATATTGCAGCAAACTTACCGGATCAGGTTAAAGCCACCAGTCATGTCAACATTGGAGGTCAAATACTCAAACCTGTAATCAGTGCTGATGTTGATTTGCCATTTAAAATGAAGCTGCTGGCAAATATTGATATTAGTGAAAAGCTGCCTGCGTTTGACCTACAGGCAAGTTGGCCGGCAGTGCATTGGCCATTGCAGGGTGATGTGCAGCTTGAATCATCAGATGGTAAGTTTACAGCCCAGGGTAGCGTCGATAATTACCAACTGCAGTTGCATACGGAACTGCGTGGGCCACAGTTGCCTGAATCTGATGTCAGTCTGTCAGCAAGTGGTGATACCGGCAAATTGGTTTTTCAGGAAATCCTGCTTAAAACCCTTGAAGGGAAAATTCTGATGCAAGGTAATCTGGCTTTTGCGCCAGCCTTAAACTGGAATTTTTCAGTAGTAAGCGAAAGTATCAATCCGGGAATAATTGATCCTCAATTACAGGGCAGGTTAAACGGTCAGTTTTCTATCGATGGCCAGTTGCAGGGTGAAAATATTACCGGCAAGTTATCCATAGCAGCCATTACCGGACAGTTAAGGGATTACCCATTCGAACTTACCGGTGAACTTGAATACCTAAACAACAGACTGGGCGCGCAGGATGTGAAGCTTAACATAGGCGACAACCATCTGATGATTACAGGCAGTATGGGTGAGTTGATGAATCTGGATGTTGATATCCAGGCACCCAAACTGGAACAGTTATATCCGCAACTCAGCGGTAGTATCAGCGGTAATGCAAAACTTGCCGGAAAGCCGGATCTGCCAGATATTACATTGAAAATGGATGCATTGGATATTGTTTTTCTGGACACTGAGATGGGCCAACTTGTTTTTAATGGCGACTGGAATCAGCGTCAGGGCAGTGTCGAGCTTTTGGGCAAAAATATTATTTTTGCCGGTGAAACAGTCGATCAGCTTTATGCCAAATTGTCTGGTGAATTTGCCAATCATCAACTTACCATCAACCTGAAATCGCCTGATAAATCCTTGTCATTAGCATTGGACGGTAGTTTGGCCGAGGGCTTTGGAAGCTGGAAAGCCCGTATAAATCAATTCGCCCCGGCATTGCAGAGCTTTAAATGGCAGCTCAAGGCGCCGTCGGAATTACTGCTGTCAAGTCAGCAATATCAACTGAAAAATTTTTGCCTTAGCGGAGAAACTGAAGAGATCTGTATTGATGGGGACTGGCATGCAAGCCAGCAACAGCTCAAAGCTGATATGCTGTTATCAAACTACGATTTAAACCAGTTAAAACCTATGCTGCCAGAGGGTTTACAGATAACTGGCCTGGTATCTGGAAAAATGCATGCAGAAGGAGACCTGGATAACATACGGGCTAATGCCAGTCTGGCTCCCAGCGATGGTGTCATTCATTTCAAAAACGAGGCAGAAGAAATTAATGTTGCCTATCGGGATGTTGTTATAAAGGCTGCTTTTGAAAATGACGAAGCCAGCGTTAAGCTGAATTTTTTGCTTGGTGAAAATGGCCAGGGTAACGGTAAATTTAAGATAGGCAAATCACCCAAGAGAAAGCTTGACGGCAATATCAATGCATCTTTGCCGGATCTGCGTATCGTCCAGGGGTTTTTGCCGCAACTAAACGCATTTAACGGCTTGCTGAACATGAATATGCAACTGACCGGTCAGCTTGATGAGCCTGTTATTAATGGCAAGCTGAAGCTGTCTGATGCCAAAGCCAACATTCCAGCTGCAGGTATCGAGCTGAAAGATATCAATGTTGTTATGGAATCTGATAATTCCCGGCAACTTAAAATACAGGCCCAGCTGAAATCCGGTGAGGGTTATCTTAAGGCAAATGGCTTTATCGATCCCTCAACATTTCCTGCAAAACTGGAGCTTGCCATTCAGGGGGATAAATTCCAGGTGGCAAGGCTGCCCGAGGCGATTGTTGAAATTTCTCCTGATCTGAAACTGGAGGGTGGTGAATCGCCAAAGCTTTCTGGAAGACTGTTAATTCCAACAGCAAAAATTGAAATTCAGCAGGTGCCTGAATCTGCGGTCAAGGTATCTGCTGATGAGGTCATTGTCGGTGAACCCGTCAGGGAGAATAAGGCGAATAAAATTACCGCTACTGTCAACCTGGTTCTTGGCGAAGATGTCAGTTTTAAAGGCTTTGGTCTGGAGACTGGGCTGACAGGTAACATTGAAGCTGATTACGATGGCAAGACTTCAAAATTGTATGGAAAAATTGAAATGCAGGATGGAGGATACTCGGCTTTTGGTCAAAGTCTGGCGATCGAGAAAGGACGTTTTATCTTTGCCGGACCGACGGATAACCCAGGTATTGATCTAAAAGCGAAAAGAGTGTCACTGGATAAAACGGTCACTGCATACCTGGCTGTAACCGGGCAGGCATCCAGTCCATCCATCAGGGTGTATTCTGATCCGTCACTGCCAGAGGCTGAAGCATTGTCTTATCTGGTAACTGGTCGGCCGATGAATCAGGCGAGAGGTAATTCAGGTGATGAAATATCGGCTGCTGCCCTGTCATTGGGGTTGACTAAGGCCATGCCGGCCCTGGCGCGTATTCAGGAAGATACCGGTTTGGATGATTTTCGCATTGATAGCGGTAGCGGCGGCATAGAGGATACCTCGTTAATGATGGGCAAGTATCTAAACCCCGATCTCTACATTGGCTATGTGCATGGCCTGTTTGATGGTCAGGGCGGCGTCAAGGTTAATTATCGGCTGACCGACAGAATTGAAGTGGAAAGTTTTTCAGGTGAACAGGATTCAGTGGATATTTATTACCGTTATGAGCATGACTGAATTTAATTAAACGTCCGATAACGTGTGTTTTGCGTGCTAATGATGTATCGTTATCCGGGTGTTTAAAAAATAAACAGGTTCATCATGATGAGCATAAAAAAATCATTGCTAATCGTTTTTGTCTCACTGCTGGTAGCGGGCTGTAATCCCATAAAGGACGACGAAAAAGAAGCCAATAAAATGGTGATGACTCCCTGTCCACATGAACGCCCTGTTATGTGTCCTGACATTGTTGAACCGGCCTGTGGTGTTTTCAGTAATGGCGGGGTTTATCAATACCAGTCAAAATGTCTGGCCTGCATGCGGCGAATTGTGGCCGGGTATATTCCCGGGGCCTGTCCTAACAACTAATCAGTGTTTTTCCGAACTGTCTTTAAACTCACTTTCCAGTAGTGCAGAAAAAGTCTGCAGGCGCTCAGGCAGATTAGCTGCTTCCAGTAACACCTGTTTTTCTTCCATCGTTAACGGCAGTATAGTTACCATGCTGTTAACCAGAGTCTCAGCCTCGAGCTTTTCGAGCGCTTCCCAGTCAGCCTGCATACCCTTGTGTTCAAAATAATGACGCAGGGTATTGGTGAAGTAGTTGATGTCCTGAATGGCAACCTCAGGTGTTTGGAAATCAGATTCAAAGGCTTGCCAGTCAGGCCTGATCAGTCGGTATCCGCGGGTAGTACTGAGTTCTTCAATAATATTGAATCGACATATGCCACTGAGGTTTATTTCCAGGCGGCCATCGTGAGTTTCCAGATAGCGAGTAATTCTGCCGGCACAGCCTGTCGGGAACAGACTCGGCTTATCCTTGTTATCACGCGGCTGAATCATGCCAATGAGCTGATGACTCTTCATCGCATCCTGGCACATATTCAGGTAACGCGGTTCAAAGATATTCAGCGGCAGATTGCTGCCTGGCATAACAATCGCGTTGGGCAGTGGGAACACGGGAAGGGTATCTGGCAACTGTTCAAATGATGGCATAAATGGCGAGTGTTTCATTATCCGGATGTCCAGGGTAATTGACAGACTGTTCATTTAGTCAATATCTGCCGGTAAAAGTTGCAAGCCATTATTACGCTATTCCATATGACTGTTATGGTTAATGGCGTGGGAATAAAGCTTGTTTTCCATGGTCTAGGCTACAATATACAAATAAAATGACTCGGATTATTTATGTCAGCGTTACTGGAAAATTTTAAAAAATTACTTGAGAACGATCCGGATAATGCTTTACTGCATTTCAGTCTGGGTAATGAATATTTTAAATCCGAGGAATTTGATCAGGCTGAAAAACATTTGCGAAAGGCAGTGAAACTGTCTCCGGAATATTCAGCGGCATGGAAGATGCTGGGTAAGTCACTGAGTGCGACAGGGCAGCACCAGGATGCC
The DNA here is from genome assembly GCA_037388785.1 of Gammaproteobacteria bacterium. GTDB lineage: Bacteria > Pseudomonadota > Gammaproteobacteria > Chromatiales > Chromatiaceae > JABDQZ01. Next base: position 4,234 of record JARRJW010000057.1, on the reverse strand, counting down.
ATTAATGTTTTCCATGATGGCATCAAGGCAGCCGAGGACAAAGGTGATATTCAGGCGGCAAAGGAAATGAAAGTGTTTCTGAAACGGGCGGAGAAAAGCCTCTAAACTATTTTTCCAGAACCCGGTGTTTGGCAGCGATAAAGTCGCTGTGTGAAACATAAAGCAGATCGCTGATCTTGCGAATAAGATGCTCTTCGTATTTTTCTATTTCACCATCGGCATTGGCAACCTGCCATAACAGTTCGAGAATTTTAATCCTGTCGCTCTGTCCATAATGCTGATTGATCAGCGTTGTGAACTGGTGATAAGAAGTCAGGTCCCTTGCTTCTTCCTCGGCGAGTTCTATCAATTCAGCTGTTTCATCATGAGTCAGAGTGAAATGCTTATTAAGCAGTTTGGTAATGGCATCGAATTCAACAGA
>JARRJW010000057.1:0-3668 GCA_037388785.1 Gammaproteobacteria bacterium | reverse complement strand
GAGCCTTACCGTCCTCAGTTTCAGTTAGCAGCAGGTGTTTACTGAAAAACGTTGTAATTGCATCAATCATTACAGTTTCAGCAGAGCTTACCTCAACCCTTTACTGCCAGGACCGGCCAAAAACCAGGCAATCAGGCCTATCACGGGCAACAGGATCACCAGCAAAATCCAGAGAATTTTCTTACCGGTTGAACCGGAACTCTGACTGATTTTTACAATCGCGACAAGATCCGCAATTAATATGATTAAAGCGAGTATGCCGTTTAAACTCATTATGACTCCAGGGTTTTAATACAAGATAAAGTTTAAAAGGTCAGGTTTTGATAATCCTGGTCAAGTAATACTCCTGTCATTACTGGTGGTTTTGCCACTGTAATTCCGGGTAGTAAATCATCAATGGATTTTCCTGCATTAGGTAAAAACAATGGACAGACCTTCACTGATGCTCCAGCTTTTATCAAACCTTTCAGCAACATGGTAGGTGATTTTTCAGGTGGTAAAAAAGTTGGAGTTTCGGTGGTTTTTAGCGCCAGGTCTCCAGCAGCACCACAAAAGGTGATATTGACAGCTTTTTTATGGGTTTTGACAGCCTGAGTGGATATAACCATGGCCATCATCTGAACCTGTCGGTCTGCTGAGGTAACAATCACATTCATGCCATTGGCGGGTTCGGCGTAAAGCCTGGCGCTTACCAGGAGTGAAAAAGCCACTGATACCAGAGTAAGTGTTTTAAACATATTTTTCTCCTGTGTAATTCAATATATCTTTAATTTACGACTTTAATGGCTTCTATAGTAGCTGAAACAACATAATCCTCGACACCTCGGCCGGGTGCCCAGTCTTTGATAAATTCCCGCGATTTGTCTTTGGGTTGTATGTTGATGTCACTAAAGCCGGCGTCTGAAATGATTTTTTCAAGCTCTTCAATAAGAGAAGCGTTGCCCATACACCCAGCAATCAGCAGTTCATCATTGCGCATTGCTTCAGGGAGCTCAATGGTAGCGACGACATCAGAAATAGCCAGTCTGCCACCCGGTTTTAACACACGAAAAGCTTCTTTGAAAACCTGGTGTTTGTTAGGAGACAGGTTAATCACACAATTGGAAATGATGACATCGGCTACTTATATTGACCTTTCTCAGCATTTTTTCTGGCCTTGGCAATCATGTCCGGCGTCATATCGATACCAATAACCTGGCCATTAGAGCCCACTTCTGGCGAAGCCAGAAAACAGTCAAAACCGCCACCTGAACCGAGGTCGATAACGGTTTCACCGGGTTTGAGTGCTGCAATAGCCTTGGGGTTACCACAACCGAGTCCCATATCGGCACCGCTTGGTACCTGCGAAAGTTCATCACTACTATAGCCCAGCCTGGTTGAAATCAGGGTATTAATGGCCGTGTCATCTGAAACGCCACAACAGCTGGCTGATTCACCGCAGCAGTCGCCGGCATCGCTGGCGTTGGCCACCTCAGCGTAGGCAACTCGTACTTTGTTTCTTAACAGGTCAAAAGAAACTTCCTGTGAAGTATTTTCAGATGGCTTTTCCGGCGTTGATTCGAAAGTCTTCATGGGAAAGCAGTCTCCAGTAAATGCAGTTGTCCTATCATACGGCATTATGGTTTAGCTATCATTCTAAGATGCGATGAGCTATAAACTAGCCCATGAAAAAGCTCAAAAACGAAAAAGAACTGCTGAAGAAAGCCATCCAGGTCGGTATGAACTATGCAGAGAGAAGAGGTGCGGCAAAATTTGACGCGACAGATTCGGCGCATCTGAAAATTGAATATATCTACAAATTACTGGTTTACGACAAACTCATTCAGCCCGTGCCGAAAGACCAGGAAAATGAAAAAACCATGGGACATAAACTTGCAATAGGGCTGTCTCACCAGTTACCTGAAGACCATCCGTTACTCAAATAAAGCGTTGTAGTGCTAACCTTCAGTAGATGAAGTATCGTGCAATGCCTGTAAATGTTGCACAACTTGCTGTGATGCATGAATAAACTGCTGTTCACAGTTTAAAGCTTCATCAGCTTTTCCCTGTTGAATGAAGGCAACCATTTCGCCGGCAAGATTATGAAATGCCTCATGGCTGTGAGTAAGGGCTTTAAATTCTTTTAAATCCCACAAGGCTTTTGAATCCTCGGATTTCATCCACTGACCAAGAGCACAGTGATCATGGTCGGTCAATTCCTTATAGTCACTTTCATCCAGGCTCTCGTCATTAATCAAAGAGGCAATCGTGTCAATCCATTCCAGGTGATTGCTGATTTCGAGTTCTAGGTCCATATCTTAAAATATTATTATTGCGTGGTTGGGTAATTTAGCCGCTAATGATTCTATTCGTCAAACCGCATGCAATGATATGCTGATATGTGATAACGACGAGGGCTACGATGCCCTCGAGGTTGCAAAAGGACTGGGGGCTGATGCCTGTTTTCATAAGCCGGTCGAGCCTAAGGCTTTGTTAGACTCTGTCAGCACCTTCCTGAGCAGTTGAGGCTAACTACCAGCTGGGTCCCCGAAAGCTTTGATGACAACTGTTACAGGTGTTTGAAAGATTGTTGTATTTATCCCAAATAGAAGGTGAAACAGCTGCACGATCATCTTTCCCGGCTGTCCAGCGCTTGTTTAGTAAAACAGCCCCTTCTTCAACGGTTGGTTTTTTCTCCAGTTCCATCGCGAGTTCCCGAGCTGCCTGCTGCAAAGCCAGTGCATTGGCCCTGAAGGTTTCCTCGTTACCCCAATAGGTTGGTGTGGTATGAGAGTTCATATCCCGAACTGCACCGGGGTGGAAATTTTTCGATAGTGCGCGACCGGAAGCCAATTCAATCTTTTTAGCAAGCTTGATCGCTTCAGCCCTGTCAAAGCCATATCTTCCGTAAAGTAATTCTTCAAGTTCGCTCATGGCGTCAGCATTGTGACTCATTTGTTCCTGCCGGCGTCTGACCAGGGTGGAACGGTCATACATGGGGAGTTGAGGCATGTAATAGTAGGGGGTAATGGGCCTGAAGTAAGGGTTGCCCCAGTAAGGGTGGTAATCATTGTCACCAAAATCAAAATTAAAGGCGACAGCCAGATTCAATGGCGCTATTGAGAGTAAGCAGAGAATAAGCAGTTTTTTGAAATTGAACATGACAACCTCCCGCGTCTTTAGTTTAACAATGCAAAAAACACTTTTGAGCCTAAAACATAAGTATCCTCTTATATTCTAGGTGAGGTCGTTGATGTTGAGAGCTCAGAGTCATTTTCCTTTGACATAAATCAATTATTTTATAAAAAATTTAATCTAAACAGGAAAATGCCGATAAAAAAGAAATCAGCGTACTATGGAATCGTGAATGGATCGTCGCTCTTTTCTGAAAAAAGCAGCGGTAGCTAGCCTGGGAAGTGCCGCTATTACTGCCTGTCCTGCCATTATCCGGGCGGAAAACCGAAAACCCACGATTAAAGTGGTGGGTACACATGTGACATTGCAGGAACCGATTCGGCAACAGGCTGAAAAAGACCTGGGCATCAACAAGACCTAATTTTGCCTGCTCAGTGATTCGGCCTTTTTTTGTCAGGCTGTTGATTTCATCCCAGTAGGTTAACCGGTTTATGTCAATCGCTTGAATAGTGCCAGCCTCCCAGAGCACCCTTATGCTGTTCGACCATTGTTCA
>JARRJW010000056.1:24927-34865 GCA_037388785.1 Gammaproteobacteria bacterium | reverse complement strand
TGCCTGGCAACCCCGCACCGGTTCCGACATCCAACAGGGTGTCGCCTTTAATAAATCTGCATATCGAAAGACTGTCAAATAAATGCACAGACAGCATTTTTTCAATATCTCGTACCGCTGTCAGGTTAAAATGCTGGTTCCATTTATGTAGCAGTTCAAGATAGTCCAGGAGTAAATCCTGTTGCTCGTCAGTAAGTACTAACTTAAGCTTTTCAAGCCCAGCTGATAATCTCTCATGTAAGTCCACTGTCAAATCAATCAGGCAGTTTTTTTCTTTAGATGGATCAGCAACAGTGAAACCGCGGCGGGTGTTACACCTGGAATTCTGGCAGCCTGGCCAATGGTTTCCGGACGGGTTTTCAGAAGCTTTTCCCTGACTTCATTGGATAAACCTTTAACATTGTCAAAATCAAATGAATCCGGCAGGGCTACGGTTTCATTTTCTTTTTGACGGGCTATTTCATTTTTCTGTCTTTCAATATAACCGGCATACTTGGCCTGGATTTCTACTTGCTCGGCTTCAGCCTTTTTTGCCAAGCCTGGCCCGATACCTGATAATTTCATCAGGTTCTGATAGCTAACCTGTGGCCTGGCCAGTACATCTGATGCTCTGGCATCCTTGATAAATTTTTCACCCGTCAGCGCAGAAAGCTGTTCTTGCGGATGCTCCGAAGCCCGTACCCAAATTGAAGCCAGGCGTTTTTGCTCGGCTGCAACAGCATTGTTCTTGTTTTCGAAAAACTGCCATTGTTTCTCAGCGACAACACCCAGACTGTAGCCTTTTTCAGTAAGACGGATATCGGCATTATCCTCTCTGAGCAAAAGCCGGTATTCAGCCCGGCTGGTAAACATTCGGTATGGTTCCATGGTTCCCTGGGTAATCAGGTCATCAATCATTACACCGATGTATGCTTCATCCCTGGATGGACACCAGTGCGATTCTCCACGAATTTTCAAAACCGCATTAATACCCGCAATCAAACCCTGGGCTGCAGCCTCTTCATAGCCTGTCGTACCATTAATCTGACCAGCAAAAAACAGGTTTTCAACATGCCTGGTCTCTAGTGAATACCTTAAATCCCTGGGATCAAAATAGTCGTATTCTATCGCGTAACCGGGACGGGTTATCCTGGCATTTTCAAATCCGTGCATGGACCTGACCAGGTCCCACTGCACATCAAACGGCAGGGAAGTGGAGATGCCATTTGGATATACTTCATTAGAAGTCAGGCCTTCCGGCTCAATGAATATCTGGTGCGAGTCTTTATCGGCAAATCGTACAATCTTGTCTTCGATGGAAGGGCAGTATCTTGGGCCAACCCCTTCAATGACACCTGTGTACATCGGTGAGCGTGACAGGCCTTTTTGAATAATGTCATGCGTTCTGGCATTGGTTCTTGTGATATAACAGCTTATCTGTCGGGGATGATCCTGTTCTTTTCCCATGTAGGAAAATACCGGAACAGGCTCATCGCCAGGTTGCTCCTGTAAAACCTCAAAATTTATCGAGCGCTGGTCTATTCTCGGTGGTGTACCGGTTTTAAGTCGGTCAACATTGAAAGGCAAATCCCTTAACCTTTGTGCCAGTGCATTGGCAGGCGGATCACCGGCCCGGCCTCCCTGGTAATTTTCCAGACCAATATGAATGCGCCCCCCCAGGAATGTGCCGACTGTCAGAACCACTGACTGGGCATGAAACTTCAGACCCATCTGGGTGACAACACCGGTTACCTGCTCATTTTCAACAATCAGGTCATCCACAGCCTGCTGAAAGATATCGAGGTTTTGCTCGGTTTCTAATGCCTGTCGAACGTATGCCTTATAGAGCACGCGGTCAGCCTGGGCACGGGTAGCTCTTACCGCCGGCCCTTTTCTGGAATTAAGTATTCGAAACTGGATACCTGCATGATCTGCTGCCCGGGCCATCAGGCCTCCCAGGGCATCGATTTCTTTGACCAGGTGACCTTTACCAATACCACCAATTGCCGGGTTACAACTCATTTGACCCAGGGTTTCGATATTATGCGTCAGCAAAAGGGTTTTCGCGCCCATGCGGGCAGAAGCCAGCGCTGCTTCTGTACCCGCGTGGCCACCACCTATGACAATGACATCGTAATGTTCGTAACTATACATAATCGGCTATTTTACGCTTTGATAGGGAATACGGACAATTTTTCTGTAAACTTACGACTTATTTTCTTGTCTATCCAGTCAGTCAGCTTGCATGCGCGGCTCTAAGTTAACAGGTCTGATCAATCTGGTTTGTTCTAAATTCAATGGACTAAGTTTATGAAATCTCCTGACCTATCCAATATCATTGATCAGGCTTCCGAAATCATTCTAGGGAAAAAGCAGGTCATCCAGTTAGCATTATGCTGTCTTATCAGCCGAGGTCATCTGCTGGTCGAAGATCTTCCAGGTGTTGGCAAAACAACGCTTGCCCACCTCATCGGCAAACTCCTTGGGATGCATTTCCAACGTATCCAGTTCACCAGTGACCTGTTACCTGCAGATATTATTGGTGTATCGGTTTATGAACGAAACTCGGAGCAGTTTGTTTTTCACCGCGGACCTATTTTTTGTCAATTGCTGCTCGCTGATGAAGTCAATCGTGCGACCCCAAAAACACAAAGCGCGTTACTTGAAGCTATGGAGGAAAAACAGGTAACCACCGATGGAATTACCCATACCCTGCCAAAACCCTTTTTTGTCATTGCGACACAAAACCCGACATCGCAGATTGGCACTTTTCCATTACCGGAATCTCAGCTCGACCGTTTCCTGATGTGTGTCAGCATGGGTTATCCTGATTCGGATTCAGAAAGGGAACTACTCACTGGTGAAGACCGTAGAGACCTATTGGAAAATATTGAGCCATTGATTTCTCCTGATCAAATACCCGACATTCAAAACCAGGTTAAGGCCGTTTTTGTTTCTTCTGCCATTTTGGATTATGTTCAGGATATTCTGAGTTACTCTAGACAACCGGCCCTGTTTCGCTACGGTCTGTCACCTCGTGCAGGTTTGTCGTTATTAACTGCAGCAAAAGGTTGGGCATACATTCAGGGACGGGATGCCGTTATTCCAGAGGACATTCAGTCCGTTCTTCCGGCTGTCGTTAACCATCGGCTTGCGCTCCATGACACTGATCATACCGAAACTGCCAGTCACCAAATTCTTAAACATGTCGCTGTTACCTGACTTAAAAAAACTGGCAAGAAATGTTCAAAAAAACCCGGATGGTTTTTACTATATTCAGGCAAGAAAAATTTACATTCTACCAACACGTTTTGGTTTGATGTACGCAACCATGGTATTGGCTATGCTGGTTGGTTCGATAAACTACGCCAACAATCTCGGTTTTTTATTGACTTTCTTTTTTGCCGGTATCGGTGTTTTAGTGATGCACTATACCTGGTTGAATCTGTTGAACCTGAAAGTACAGTTGCTACCGACCGAACCGGTATTTGCCGGGCAAACTGCCCGTTATCAGATAATCATTCACAACCCTTCTTCCCAGGACAGAGGATTAATCGAAGCTTCCTTTAATCAAAACAAACATGCCGCTATCGATTTCATTCCTGCTGAATCATCTCAGGCCTTTTCTATAGAGACCCCTGTTGAACAAAGAGGCTGGTACAACATTGAAAGAGTTGTTATTGCTACCCAGCATCCTCTTGGTCTTTTTCGGGCATGGAGTTATTTATCGGCTGATTCAAGGTTTCTGGTTTATCCAAAACCTTCCAATCAATGGCTGCCAGTAAAAACACCTGACTATTCACCTAATGCCAGTGGCCACAAAGGTGTTGGGGCTGATGATTTTATAGCTCACCGAAACTACCGGCCGAGTGATTCACCAAGACAAATTGACTGGAAGGTTTTTGCTCGTGAAAAAGGTTTGATGACAAAGCAGTTTGGCGGTGACAGAAACGAACAGCTGATGCTAAGTCTGGATCTTGTCAAAGATGCTCCGCTGGAAACGGCTTTATCAAAACTTACAAGAGCTGTACTGGATGCTGAAAAGGATCATGTGCTTTATGGTTTGGAACTGCCCAACGGAAAATGAAAGTCCTGCCTCGCTGGTTTATCTTGCTATCTTTAGCTGCCGGTATATTTATCGTTGTCTTTTTATACAGTGGCAAAATTGGCAAGGACTTTGGCGTTTCGCTTTTAGTGGCAATGCTGGCCTTAAAAATACTTGAAGTTAAAACACGACGTGATGCCTATGTCTTGTGTTTAATTACCGCTTTCATGCTGGTAACCCAGTTTCTATATAGCCAGGAAATCCTGTTTTCATTTTACGTATTTGTGATTGCTTTCTTTATACTGGGTTATTTGTTCTGGCTAAACCAGCGCGATTCAAATATTTATCAGTTCTCAAGTATGAAAACTGTATTTCGATTATCGGCTCAGGCTGTGCCAGTGATGATTGTTTTATTTGTTTTATTTCCACGTTTACAGGGACCCTTGTGGGGTTTCGACCAGGGTGTCAGCTCTGCGGTTACCGGTATTAGCGATACGCTTTCACCCGGTTCCATCAGCCAGTTAAGCCGTTCATCAGCCACTGCCTTTAGAGTCAAGTTTGATGATAATAATGATTTACCAGCACCTGGGTTCCGCTACTGGCGTGGGCCGGTCATAACCCGAACAGATGGTTTTACCTGGAGAGCCAACAAAAATGAAAAGCCTGACGAGATTGCCTATCAATCAAAAGGACCTCTTGTTAATTATCAGTTAACTATTGAACCCACTCAGCAGCACTGGTTGTTCGCACTTGATCTACCTGCAAGTTTGCCTGCGAAAACTTTTGTGACCTCAAATTACTCAGTTAAAACAGAGGATAAAATCAATAAACGTTCGACTTATGCTTTAGCTTCTTCGCCTGACTATGTCATTAAAGACAGCAGCGATGATGAAATACTTAATGCATTGTTATTACCTGGCAATATCACACCTCGGCTGACTGAGTTTGTTAAACAGATGACTGAACAATACCCCTCTGAACAAGCTTATATTCAAGCCATTTTAGATGTGTTTAATAAAGAAAATTTTATTTACACTCTTTCCCCTCCTCAAATGTTGAACAACCCTGTCGATGAGTTTTTCTTTGAACATCGAAAAGGTTTCTGTGAACATTATGCGTCAACTTTTGTGATATTGATGCGCCTTGCTGATATACCCGCAAGAATTGTTGCCGGCTATATGGGTGGCGAATGGAACCCAACTGGAGAACACCTGATTGTGCGGCAATCTGATGCACATGCCTGGACAGAAGTGTGGCTGGACGATCGTGGTTGGGTACGGATTGATCCCACCAGTGCTGTCTCTCCTGAAAGAATTGAACAATCGATAGATCCGACTACAGAGACCAGCACGGGCGAAGTCGTCTTTAAGGTTTCTTCGGACAGCATGCTTGGTTCACTTTATAAAGAAGCTGCCTGGATGCTCGATAGTCTTGATTTAAACTGGCACCGCTGGGTGGTTGGTTTTAGCCAGAAACGTCAGAACCGATTGCTTGACTATTCCGGTCTTGGCTTTCTTAAAGGTTACAAGCTGGGTATTGCCGCAGTTGTCTTGACCTTTGTTGTTCTGATCATTATGACGCTACTGTTTCGCAACCGGGTAAAAGACAAACGTGACCAGGCAAGAATTTACTGGGATAAGTTCACCGGAAAACTTCAACGCAAAGGTGTCAAGATAAATGCTTTTGAAGGTCCTGAAACCATAGCGACGAATGCCTCTTTAATTTTACCTGAACAAAAAAACTCGATTAAACTGATCACACGTTACTATATCAAAACCCACTATGGTAAAAATGTGTCATCCAAATTAATCTCAGACTTTAAACAACTGGTCTCTGATTTCCGCTAATGTTTGGATGTAGATGATTCTTTAAGTGCTTTAATAATTACTTTGCTGATTGGGTTTATCCAGTAGTAAGCAACCTGGCTTTTAAAATGCTCTAAACTCCCTGTTGTATAAAATTTATGTTCAGGCAATCTTTCATCAGGTTTTTTTACAGTTGTAATTGTTTCCAGTTTCTTTACCACCTGACGGCTGACAGCTTCTGATGTTTCAATGATGCTGATATGATCGCCGACCAGTTCTCTAATAATATCTTTCAAAAATGGATAATGCGTACATCCCAGTACGATTGAATCAATGTTATTTTCCAGGGCAGGTAGCACATACTGATGAATCAATTGCTTTGCCTCGGGTTTTACAACTTCCATATTTTCTACAATCTCAACCAAACCTGGACAAGCCTGGTGAATAAACTGTGATTGTTCTGCAAACCTTTCCAGTAAGTGATAGTAACGATCACTGCTTAACGTCATTGTCGTTGCCATTATCATGACTTTACCTGTCTGGCTCTGTTCCGCAGCAGGCTTTATTGCAGGCTCCATGGCGACAATGGGTATTTGATAATGTTTTCTCAAATCATCAATTGCAAACGCGGTCGCTGTATTACAGGCAACAACAATGAGATCGACACCTTTTTTGAGAAGCTGTTGAGTTAAATAATGACTGCGTTGAATGATCTGTTTTTCAGTTTTATTACCGTAAGGATTAAATGCGGTATCTGCGATGTAACTGAAGGTTAATTCGGGGGCCTTGCGGTATATTTCTGTAAGAACACTCAGACCACCGATGCCCGAATCAAATACGCCTATGTGTTTTCCCATTATTTTCCTATACAGAAACTGGAAAAAATCTTACCGAGTAAATCATCGCTGGTGAACTCCCCGGTTATTTCATTTAATTCATTCTGTGCAAGCCTGAGCTCTTCAGCCAGTAATTCACCGGCTTTTAGTTGTTGAAGTGCTGTTTCTGCATTATCCAGATGTCTTGCCGCTCGCTGCAACGCTTCTATATGACGTCTTCTTGCAAGAAAATCTCCTTCCTGCTCTGACCGATAACCCATTATTTGCTTTAGATAATTTTTGACGAGATCAATGCCTGTTCCGTGTTTAGCAGATATGGCTATGACATGATCTTTTTTATCCACTGAAGGTGCAATATTTATTTTATCAATCTTGTTTTTTATATAGGTTACAGGAATGTCATCGGGTAAATGCTGTTTCTGGATATCAGTAACATCCAAAGTTTCATTGGAATCATATACCCAGAGGATATGGTCGGCTTGAGCAATTTCTCTTTTTGCTCTTTTAATACCTTCCAATTCGACAATATCTTCAGACTGCCTTAATCCTGCTGTGTCAATTATATGTACGGGCATACCATCTATCTGGATATGTGTTTTTAACGTGTCACGTGTTGTTCCCGGTATATTCGTGACAATGGCCGTTTCAGAACCTGATAATGCATTTAGCAGACTTGATTTACCTGCATTGGGTTTGCCTGCAATCACCAGGTTCATACCTTCTTTTACCAGATAGCTTTGATTGGCTTTTTGCAGAGTTGTATCTAACCTGTTTTTAATATCTTCTAAATCAATAGTCACTTTACTATCAGACAGGAAATCAATTTCCTCTTCTGGAAAGTCTATCGCTGCTTCTACAAACATACGTAATTTAATCAGGTTTTCAACCAGTTCATTTATTGCTTGAGAAAAAGATCCCTGCAAAGATCGTGTCGCCATCCTTGCCGCCTGCTTGCTGCCGGCTTCTATTAAATCAGCAATAGCTTCTGCCTGTGTGAGATCCAGTTTTCCATTAAGAAAAGCTCTTTCTGAAAATTCGCCGGGTCTGGCAATTCTGGCACCTTGTTGAGTTATTGCTTCTATCAGCATATCCAGAACGACGGGCGAACCATGAGTTTGTAACTCTACGACATCCTCACCGGTAAAAGAGGCGGGATTTTTGAAATATATCAACAAACCCTGATCGATTAGATTTTGTTGATCATCAAAAAAAGAAGCAAAATGGACTTTTCGTGCCTCAAAAGACTGTAACTGTGAAACCTTCTCAGCTATTGAACAAGCATTTTCACCTGATATTCGAATTATACCAACACCACCCTGTCCCGGCGGCGTTGCAATCGCAGCAATAGTATCTGCCATTATGTTTAATTATTTACTGCTTTGTTCTATTGCTTTGGTAATTCGCCATTGCTGCAAAATAGATAAAAGGTTATTCACAAACCAGTAGAGTACCAACCCGGAAGGGAAGAACGCGAAAAAGACCGTAAATACAATTGGCAGGCTCATCATTATTTTAGCCTGCATTGGATCAGGTGGGGGCGGGTTAAGCTTTTGTTGAATAAACATTGTAATGCCCATTAACAATGGCAATACAAAGTAGGGGTCCTTAATTGATAAATCATCAATCCATAAAATCCATTCAGCCTGTCGAAGTTCAACGGATTCCAGCAAGACCCAGTACAACGCGATAAAAACCGGTATCTGTACAAGCATAGGCAGGCAACCACCCAGAGGGTTTATTTTTTCCTTCTTGTACATTTCCATCATCGCCTGGTTCAGGCGTTGCTTATCATCCCCATAACGTTCCTTCAATGTTTGCAGTCTTGGCGCAACCTTTTTCATATTGGCCATCGACTTGTAACTGGCTTCTGAAAGTTTATAAAAAGCGAGTTTAATTAATATCGTTAGTATGATAATTGACCAGCCCCAGTTGGAAACAATGCTATGAATCCATTCCAGAACATAGAAAATTGGTTTAGCTATTATCGTCAGCCAGCCATAATCGACGGTTAATTCAAGTCCTTCTGACAGGTTTTCCAGTTCATGCTGTAATTTTGGTCCAGAGAAAAACTTTGCGCTAAATTCGGTTTGTTGATCCGGTGCAACAATATTTTTTGGGCTGTAGGATCCAAGTACAAAACGGCCGTTTTTCAGTGCCTTTGAATAATAATGATGCAGTTCTTCTGCTGGAGGCACCCAGGCACTAACAAAGTAATGCTGAAGCATTGCCAGCCAACCACCGAGAATATCCCGGTTGAGTTTGCTATCTGCCATTTCATCAAAATCTATTTTTTCGTAACGATTTTCCTGACTGTAAATGGCTCCACCTGTGTAGGTATAGATAAACATGCTCTGACCATCGTCAGATGGCTTGACTCTTTGAAGTTGTAAGTACTGACGGCCAGACCATTCGCTTTTCGAATTGTTATTAACAATGTGTGATACCTGAATGACATGGCTGCCCCGGATAAATTTAAAGCGCTTGGTAACCTGAATACCACTGTCATGCTGCCAGTTTAAATCGACGACTAATTCATCCTGGTTCTCAGCCATTTCATATTTTGACTGGCTAAAGGAATAAACAGCCTCATGGGTTGGCGCGAGTTCTTTCTGGGTCGCAATCAATCCTGACTGCGCAATGTAAAAATTTGCCGGTAATTCAGTTAACAATGGAAACTGTGTATCAGGTCGTTCCAGAGACAAAGGATATTTCTTAAGATTAGCCCGGGTAATATTTCCGCCACGTGTATCGATATCAAGACTGAAAGTGTCTGTTTCGACTCTGACTTTTTCACCGGTTTTATTTTGCTTAACTGGCTTATTCAGTACCGGGCCGGTTTCATTTACAGAACTGTCGATGCTGGCAACAGTTGGTGCGTCCGGGACTTCTTCTGAAACAATGGTATCCGGCTGATTATTATTAGACTGCTCGTACTCATATGAAGCTTCTTCTATAGATTGTGCACCATAGTCCAGCTGCCATTGTTGCCACACCATCATCGAAAGGAAGGCCACTGCAAATATTAATATGAGTCTGTAATTATCCATTTTTTAAATTCTTGAATGTTTCCAGCTGAACAGAAGATTATGCATCATTCATGTTTGAAAATTTATGACGAAGCTTGTCCCAGTGTTTGTTAAGACATTGTAATAATACTTCGTTTGGTTGAATCGCAGCATCTCTTTTTGCCATAACTACCACGTCAATATTATTCAGATTGGATTGGTAAAGTCTGAAACTTTCCCGAGCTAGACGTTTAAGTTTATTTCTATC
>JARRJW010000056.1:22924-24919 GCA_037388785.1 Gammaproteobacteria bacterium | reverse complement strand
TGGGCTTGTCCTGATTATTCAATTTTGCCAGAAATGTGAATAATTGATCTGATGATCGAACTGGCGCGTCGAATACGTGCGAGAAATCCTGTGCTGTAGTAAGTCGGCGACCGCGGTCAAACTTGTGTTTACCGAGCAGCATACCAATTTTATAACCGAAATCAGGCTAACTGTGCTCTTCCTTTGGCACGTCTGGCATTAATGACTTTTCTGCCATTTTTGGTTGACATGCGGGCTCGAAAACCATGAGTTCTGACACGCTTTATACGGCTTGGCTGAAATGTACGTTTCACAATAATTCCCCGGGTTTTCCCTGAATTCTAAATCTGGTTTTTCTTTACGAAAAAAGACCCGCAATTATCTTCGTTATTATTTATTTGTCAATATATACACTTAAATTATTTATGCATTTTTTGCGTAAAATACCCTGTGGATAACTTTCAAAATCGGTTACACTTTATGTCTGTTTAGCGCGCTAAAAACTATAATTATATTAATTCCATTGAGGGAGCAATTTTAGGTGGATTTGTGGAAGAGATGTTGTGAACGTCTCGAAAATGACCTATCCAATCAACAGTACAATACCTGGATTCGTCCTTTACAACATGTAGAGGATAATTCCGGTCTGCGTCTTTTTGCGCCCAATCGTTTTGTCCTGGATTGGGTTAAAAATCACTATTTGGATCAGATCAAGTCATCCATGGCTGAAATTTCTGGTAATACCTCACCGCTGGTATCCATGGAAATTGGTTCCAAACCCACGGCAAATGGTAATTCCGTTCAAAATAAACCGATGATTTCCGGACAATCTGTCACGCCGGTAAATCGTTACCGACAGCAAAGCCCAGCGGCAGCACAGCAAACAGCACAAAAATTGCCGCCACTGACGAGTAATATCAATTCGTCTTTTACCTTCGAAACTTTTGTACAGGGTAAATCCAACCAGTTAGCTCGAGCAGCGTCTATTCAGATCGGTGAAAATCCCGGCAATGTTTACAATCCTTTGTTTATTTACGGTGGTGTTGGTTTAGGAAAAACTCATCTGATGCATGCTGTTGGCAATATGATTGTGCAAAATAATCCTGATGCACGCGTGCTGTACATTCACTCTGAGGGGTTTGTGGCGGAAATGGTTAAAGCCCTCCAACATGGCACCATGGATGAATTCAAAAATCGTTTTCGATCATTGAACGCATTGCTAATTGACGACATTCAGTTCTTTGCTGGAAAAGAACGCTCCCAGGAAGAATTTTTTCATACTTTCAATGCTTTATTTGAATCTCAGCAACAAATTATTCTTACCAGTGACAGTTTCCCAAAAGAACTTAACCTGGAAGAACGATTAAAGTCCCGATTCGGATGGGGCTTGACTGTTGCAATTGAACCGGCTGACCTTGAAACACGTGTCGCCATTCTTAAATCGAAGTCATTGCAACTTTTTCATATGGAATTGCCTAATGATGTCGCTTTCTTCATTGGCAAACGGGTACGTTCCAATATTCGTGAACTTGAAGGTGCATTGAGATCCATTATGGCAATGGCTCAATTCACAGGGCAGCAAATCACTACTGATTTTGCAAAGGATGCCCTTAAAGATATGATAGCAGCGCAGGATAAACTGGTTACTATCGAAAATATTCAAAAAACAGTCGCCGAATACTTTAGTATTAGGACGTCTGATTTAATTTCATCGAAAAGAAGCAGAACTGTTGCCAGACCAAGACAGATTGCCATGACACTGGCAAAAGATTTAACCAATCACAGTCTGCCTGAAATAGGGGAGGCTTTTGGTGGTAGAGATCATACGACAGTATTGTATGCAACCCGAAAAATAGCAGAGCTAAAAGACTCTGATAAAAGGATCGATGAGGATTATTCAAACTTGTTAAGAAGTCTAAGTACTTGATGTGGATAAATTGTGACTAATTTAATCTGTTCTTTTACTCACATTTTACTGACAAGCTTTTTTGAATTAATACAGACTTTATAATCACA
>JARRJW010000056.1:4076-22896 GCA_037388785.1 Gammaproteobacteria bacterium | reverse complement strand
CCTCCTTAATAATAACTACAAGTTTTTAAATATATAAATATTTATATTTAATAGGATGGATAACATGGTCATTAACCTAAATCGTGATGATCTACTAAAATCACTTCAACAGGTTTCAGGTGTTGTGGAACGAAGGCAGACATTGCCAATTCTCGCCAACATACTTTGTAACATCCGCAATAATACATTGTTTATTACGGCAACTGATCTTGAAGTAGAACTTCGAACGTTAACCAATGTTACCTCAGATGAAGATGCTGATTTAACAATCCCTGCTCGAAAACTTCTCGATATTTGTAAAGCTTTACCCGATAACGCTGAACTGTCTATAACCATCAACGAGCAAAATATTATTTTGAAGTCTGGTCGTGGCCGTTACACGTTAGGCACTTTACCCGCCCAGGATTTTCCAGGTGTGGAGCCCAGCACCATGGCTGATCGGGTTGGTTTAAAGGAAAAACAATTAAAACTTCTCATTGATAAAACCCAGTTTGCAATGGCCCAACAGGATGTACGCTATTACCTGAATGGCATGCTCTTCGATATTACCCAGAAACAATTTAAAACCGTTGCCACTGATGGACACCGATTGGCTTTATGTCAACTCGAACTCGATCTGGAAAATGAGGTAAATTCCCAGATCATCTTACCTCGAAAAGCGATCATCGAATTGTCACGACTATTATCGGATTCTGATGATGAGGTTGTTTTGGAAATAGGTAGCAACCATGTCAGATTAACTTTTGCTAATGGTGTTGTTTTCGTTTCAAAGTTAATTGATGGACGTTTTCCCGATTATCAACGCGTAATGCCTGCTGGTAAAACCGAGATCGCCAGCGCTGATCGTGACGAACTAAAACAATCGCTGGTCAGGGCTTCCATTCTTTCCAATGAAAAATACCGCGGCATCCGTTTTAAAATAAGTGAAAATAATCTTGAATTATTAGCCCATAACCCTGAACAGGAAGAAGCGGAAGAAATTATCGAAGTTGACTATTCAGGTCCTGAACTGACAATTGGATTTAATGTGGGTTATTTAACTGACGTCTTGAATGTTATTGAGAGCAGTTCTGTTCATATCGCGTTGGTTGATTCCAACAGTAGCTGCCTGATAACAGCAGATGATACAGATCAATGTAAATATGTTGTCATGCCGATGCGACTTTAATTGTATCAGGGATGCAAAAACGCATCCCTTTTACAGATGTTAAAAAATCTTCATTTACAGCAGTACCGTTGTTTCAAAGAACTATCCTTCGAATTTTCTCCTGGATTAAATTTATTTACTGGTGATAACGGTTCTGGCAAATCCTCAGTAATTGAATCCCTCTATCTTGCCGGTCGTGGTAAATCTTTCAGAACAGCAAAAATAAAAGAATTGATTCATAATTCTTTTGAACAGTCTTATTTGCATTTGAATTTTCTCGAACACAAGCTTGCTATTCAGATCTCAAATCAATCTCTTATTTTTAAATACAGAAACGATATTTTAAAAAAACGATCGGATTTACTCGATATTTTACCACTTCAGCTTTTAACTCCCGTATCACATGAAATTGTTGAAAGCGGACCATCACAACGAAGAAAGTTTATTGATTGGGGCTTGTTCCACGTGGAACATCAATACAGGGATTTATACTCAAGATTTTTAAAAACCTTAAAACAAAGAAATGAACTTTTAAAATCACAGTCTTCAGACTTGACTGTCTGGAATGACCAGTTTGTAGAAACAAGTCTACAACTTGATAATTACCGTCAACTTTATCTCGATGAGATTCGAATTATTTTTCAACAAATTCAAGGACAAATGAATAAAGACTATTCACTTGATTTTAATTTTTTCAGTGGCTGGAATTCAGACAATCTCGAACAAGAATTAATTGAAAATTTCACGAGAGATAAACGATATGGCTGGACAACGGTCGGGCCGCATAAAGCTGATCTGGTATTTACAGTTAATCAAGCCAATAAAAACCAGCTTTCCAGAGGACAACAAAAATTATTTATTTTTGTCATGCAATTATCACAGTGTACACATCTAGCAAAACATTTAAAAATGCTCTCACCTATATTCCTGATTGATGATTTTGCTTCGGAGTTAGATGTTAACAATCAAAAACTGGTTTGCGACCTATTAAGAGAATCCGGGTTTCAATCATTTCTTACAAATATCGATCGCAGCAACCTACTGGAAGAGGCATGTGACAGCGTGTTCCACGTGGAACATTAAGATAAAAATATCCTTTAAAGCTTTATAACAAGGTATAATAAACAGGTCTTCACTGGAGAAAATAAATGTCCGAATATAATTCATCAGCAATTAAAGTATTAAAAGGCCTGGATGCAGTCAGAAAAAGACCGGGGATGTACATTGGTGATACTGATGATGGTACAGGGCTTCATCATATGGTGTTTGAGGTTGTTGATAACTCAATCGATGAAGCTCTAGCCGGACACTGCACAGAAATAAAAGTCTCAATTCATGAAGATAATTCTGTCAGTGTTTCCGATAATGGACGGGGAATACCTGTTGGAATGCATGAAGAAGAACAAAAGTCTGCGGCCGAAGTTATTATGACGGTGCTTCATGCCGGTGGGAAATTTGATGATGATTCGTATAAAGTTTCCGGTGGACTGCATGGCGTCGGTGTTTCAGTCGTAAACGCATTATCTGAAAAACTGGAATTAACGGTCTACAGGGAAGGTAAAAAACATGAACAGACCTATAAACTGGGTGAACCGGAAACAGACCTAAAAGTTGTCGGTGATTCTGATAAAACAGGCACCCGAATCAGGTTTTTGCCCAGTAAAGAGATCTTTACCGATATTGAGTTTCATTACGATATTCTGATGAAACGTCTCAGGGAATTATCTTTTTTGAACTCCGGCGTAAGAATTGTTTTGAGAGATCTGCGTTCAGGAAAGGAAGATATTTTTGAATACGAAGGTGGAATACGGGCTTTCGTAGAACATTTAAATAAAAATAAGACACCATTAAATGAATCGGTGATTCATTTTGCTTCAGAAAAAGACAGTGTGATTGTTGAACTGGCGATGCAATGGAATGAGTCATACCAGGAAAATATATTTTGCTTCACTAACAATATTCCTCAAAAAGATGGCGGAACCCATCTTGCCGGTTTCAGGGCTGGTTTAACCCGAACTTTAAATAATTATATCGAAGAAAAGGGACTGGCAAAAAAACAGAAAGTGAATACCACTGGTGATGATGCCAGGGAAGGATTGACTGCTGTGCTTTCAGTGAAAGTTCCTGATCCCAAGTTTTCATCTCAAACCAAAGACAAACTGGTTTCATCCGAAGTGAAAAGTATTGTCGAAAGTCTCGTCAATGAAAAATTCAATGATTTTTTAATGGAGTCACCAGCAGAGGGTAAAATAATCGCTGGTAAAATGGTCGAAGCAGCAAGGGCCAGGGAAGCTGCCAGAAAAGCCAGGGAAATGACTCGTAGAAAAGGCGTTCTTGATATTGCTGGCCTGCCAGGCAAGCTTGCAGATTGCCAGGAGAAAGATCCATCTCAGTCTGAGCTTTATCTGGTGGAGGGAGACTCAGCTGGAGGTTCAGCTAAACAGGGTAGGGACAGAAGAACCCAGGCAATTTTGCCGTTAAAAGGCAAAATTTTAAATGTTGAAAAAGCCAGGTTCGACAAGATGCTTTCTTCAGCAGAAGTTGGAACCTTGATCACTGCCCTGGGCTGCGGCATAGGCCGCGAGGAATTTAATCCAGAAAAACTACGTTATCACCGAATAATTATTATGACTGATGCGGATGTAGACGGCGCTCATATCAGAACTTTGCTACTGACATTTTTCTACCGGCAAATGGCTGAATTGATCGAGAAGGGTTATGTTTATATTGCACAGCCACCGCTTTATAAAATCAAGAAAGGAAAACAGGAGACCTATATTAAGGATGATATTGAACTCAACCAGTACTTGTTAAACACTGCTCTTGAGAATGCAGCATTGCATATTTCAGAATCTGCTCCACCGATAAAAGAGAATAGCTTGTATGATCTGGCTGTTGAATATGTGACTACTCAGGAAATCTCGAACCGGCTTGGTAAGCGATATGATCAAAAATTCATCGAAAACATTATGTTCATGGATAAGGTTAGTAATGACTCACTTACAGAAGAAGAGCTGTTAAATTGGTTGTCTGAACTGGAAAATCGACTAAATGCGGATATGGGACCTTCTGACAGGTTTGCCTTAAGAATTATTGACTCAACCGGCGATAGCAATGAACTAATCGATAAGTCGATAATCATTGATCGTAAGATACACGGTATTTCAAATGAAAAATCATTCCCGGTTTCATTTTTTGATAGTTCAGATTATAAAAAGATCATAAGCATGGGTGAAAAGCTCCATGGCCTATTGGAAGCAGATGCTTTCGTTATCAAAGGGGAAAAGAAAAAACCTGTTACCGATTTCAAATCTGCATTGAGCTGGTTGATGGAAGAGGCGAAACGAGGCCAACATATCCAGCGTTATAAAGGTTTGGGTGAAATGAATCCTGAACAACTCTGGGAAACAACGATGAACCCGGAAAGCAGAAGGCTGCTGCAGGTTAGAATTGAAGATGCCATCGGTGCTGATGAAATTTTCACTACTTTGATGGGCGATGAAGTTGAACCGAGACGAGATTTTATCGAAAAAAATGCACTGACCGTAGAAAATCTGGATATCTAGAATTATGGATGAGAGGGAATTTCCAACATTTTTCCCTCTATGTAGTCTTCTACTTCTTTCATAATTTCAACAGATCTTTTTCCAGCAGTATCAATCGGCTCGCCCACGACAACCTGTATTTTACCCGGGAGTTTGATCAAACCCCGACGCTTCCAGAAAACTCCTGCATTATGGGCAACGGGTATAACTGGCACATTGGCTTTTTCAGCCAGCAAGCCACCACCAATGCCATAACGTTTATGTTCACCCGGAGCGACTCTTGTGCCCTCGGGGAATATCATGATGTTTCGATTCAATGATAATTTTTCCAAACCCTGGTCAATCACCTGTCTGGCTGCTTTTTTAGCGGCTTTACGATCAATCGCAATCGGAGATACAACTGCCAGAGCCCAACCAAAAACCGGAACAAACATAAGTTCTTTTTTCAAAACCCAGGCTTGATTGGAAGGAAAAATCGTTCGGAACGCTATCGTTTCCCAGGCCGACTGATGTTTTGACATAATAATGCAGGCAGAGTCCGGGATGTTTTCCAGTCCATTTACCTCATAATCAAGACCACAGAGCCATTTCAGGCAAAAAAGATTGGTATCAGCCCAGGAAGTGGCAATTTTTGAATTAACTTCAAATGGCAGGAACCAGCCAAAAATGGCCATGATTAATCCAAAAAATACCGTTAAAAACACCATGATTATGAAATACACAGAAGACCTTAATGTCAGCATCATGCGATTAAGTCTCCATTGAGAAGGGCTCTAACGGATGCGGACAGGTTATCGTAAACAGGCACGGTGCTATCGCTGAGTTTACTTTCTGTATTTTCTCCCTTGCCAGTTCTAACCAGTACAGGTTTGGCATTGGCATTCCTTGCGGCCTGTATATCAGAGATGCTGTCACCGATAAAAAACACGTTATCAAGTGAGACAGCAAAACGGTCAGCAATCTCATATAAAAGACCGGGCTCGGGTTTACGACATTCACATTTGTCAGAAGGTGAATGCGGACAAAAAAAGACACCATCGATATGCCCGCCGGCAAGCTGCACTAACTCATACATTTTCTGATGCATGGCATTGAGGGTCGAAATAGTAAAATAACCACGGGATATTCCAGACTGATTGGTAGCCACAGCAACGTTGTAACCAGCCTGGTTAAGACGGACGATAGCTTCAATGCTGCCATCAATGGCAATCCACTCATCGACTGACTTGATGTAATCATCAGAATCGTGATTAATGACACCGTCCCGATCAAGTATAACCAGTTTCATTCCATGTCCCGAAATTCAGATACCCGAATTTTGCCATTAACCATGCGTGATTCGCGCTGCATTAACTTGTCCATTTTCTTCCAGAAAGCCTGATTAAGATCAAAATCTGCAGCTATGCCAGTTCCCATAATAAGGATCAATAAATCAGCCACTTCTTCTGATAGTAAGTCCTTACTTTTACCCTTGGTGACACAAGACGATATTTCACCAAGTTCTTCTGCCATTAACGCAACCCGGTAGTTAAGTTCCTCTCCACCATTATCACGAAAATTGTGTTTATCGTGAAATGCCTGAACGGCATTTAACATAGCAGACCAGTCATTTCTGTCGGTCATGTTAACTATCCTGCAAGACAGATATATCAGCGACTTTGAAAAACAGTTGATGAACGCGCTGAAGTAATGAAAGCCGGTTTAAACGAATATTGTTGTCTTCAGCCATAACCATGACATGATCGAAAAAATCATCAATGGGTTGTTTCAGTTCAACCAGGCTGAGCAATATCTGCTGGTAATTGTTTTTAATGAGTAATGGTTCGATATCTTTCTCTTTAACAGTTAGCATGTTGTAGAGGCTGCTTTCCTGGTCCAGTTCAAATAAACCGGTATCGGTTTTATGCGGGATCTGCTCCTGAGTTTTCTTGAGAATGTTTTGAATTCTTTTATTGGCGGCAGCGAGGTTTTCAGATTCAGGCAGTTGACTGAATGCTTCGACAGCAGCAATACGATTTTGGAAATCAATCACGTTGCCTGGATTGACTGAAGCGACAGCTTGTACCATTTTTGTACTGATACCGTCCTCGGCAAAAATACCGTTTAGTCGGTCGAGAATATAGCTATTAACATCTGAACTGGTGGCGTTTTCGGTCAGATTATTACCATGCAGTTTGATCGACTCAGTAATTAATTCATGAAGATTAATTGATAGTGAGTACTCACGTAGGATTCTGAGAAGACCCAGCGAGGCTCGCCGCAAAGCAAATGGATCTTTAGTACCACTGGGTTTCAATCCGATACCAAAAATGCCAGTGATGGTATCGAGGCGGTCGGCTATGGCTAGCGCGATGCCTGTTTGGGTTCTGGGGAGTTGATCGCCGGAAAACCTTGGCATATAGATCTCGTCCATCGCCTGTGCAATTTCAGGATTTTCACCATCTCTTTGAGCCTGGTAACGGCCCATGATGCCCTGCATATCAGCAAACTCGTAAACCATTTCTGTGACCAGGTCACAACGGGAAATCAGCCCGGCTCGCTCAGCAAGGTCCGGATTGCCACCAATAAGATTCGCAATATGGGATGCTAGCCTGGAAACCCGCACGGATTTATCGTAAATACTGCCAAGCTGTTTTTGGAAGACAATACTTTTTAATGTTTCAAGACGGTCTTCAAGCGTTTTCCTGGCATCCTGTTCCCAGAAAAATTTGGCATCTGCCAGCCTTGGCCTGATAACACGCTCATTACCCAGTTGAATAGTTTCCGGGTTGGAACTTTGAATGTTGGCTATCGTAATAAAATGATTCAGTAATTTTTCGTCTTTATCAAAAACCGGAAAATATTTCTGGTTCTTTTTCATCGTTAATATGAGTGCCTCGTGAGGTACATCGAGAAATTCCTGGTCAAAATTTCCGACGACGGCCACAGGCCACTCCGGATTTGGAAAGTTTATCTTCATAATCAGAGGCAGAATCGATGGTGATTGCCTCAGGATGGTGAAAACGATGACCGTAGGTGACGTTGCCACTTGGCTTGCCGAGAATCTTACAATTAACAACATTTTCGCCCAGTAAAAACAGAACCCAGTGCACAGGGCGCACGAACATGGCATTTGAATCGCCCCAGCGCATGCGTTTTGGGATAGGCAGGTTATCCAGTGCCGTTTGAATAATAGCGGGTAACAGCTCGGCTGCACTTTTGCCTTTTTCAGTCAGCTGATAACTCAACCATTCACCTTTATCTGTTTTCTGACGACCAAGATCAGATACTTCAACACCGCAGGATCGGGCAAAACCCTCGGCAGCTTTGGTTGGTTTGCCTTCCTGATCAAAAGCCGCCTGAATTGCGGGACCCTTTTTATCGATAGTGGTATCGGGTTGCTGCAGGGAACAACCGGAAACGCGGATTGCCAGACGCCTGGGAGATGCAAAACTTTTACATTCTGAAAATATCAGGCCAGCCAGGCCAATCTGATCAACGACATCTTTTTCGAACGCCGAAATCAGGGTTTTGAGCGCAACCGGAGGTAATTCCTCGGTACCCAGTTCAAAAATGAAATCAGCTTTTTCAGGCATGAGCGGTCTCCTGTGTGGAAGCCGTCAGCATAGGAAAGCCCAGTGTTTCACGTGAGTCATAATAAGCTTGTGCAACCTGTCTGGAGAGTGTTCTAAGTCGCAAAATGTAGCGCTGTCTTTCTGTCACAGAAATTGCGTGACGGGCATCCAGAAGATTAAAGGCATGAGAGGCTTTTAGAACCTGTTCGTAGGCAGGTAAAGCCAGTTTGTTTTCGATCAGTGAATTGCTCTGGTTTTCACAATGGTCAAAATAAGTGAAAAGAAAATCAACATCGGCATGTTCAAAGTTGTAAGCTGATTGTTCAACTTCGTTTTGATGAAAAACATCGCCGTAAGTGACAGTACCCTGCTCGCCGCGAGTCCAAACCAGGTCATAGACACTTTTAACACCTTGCAGGTACATGGCAATTCTTTCTAGTCCGTAAGTGATTTCGCCGGTAACAGGCCTGCATTCAAGCCCCCCAACCTGTTGGAAGTAGGTAAACTGGGTAACCTCCATACCATTTAACCAGACTTCCCAGCCTAAACCCCAGGCTCCTAACGAAGGCGATTCCCAGTTATCTTCGACAAATCGGATGTCATGCTCCAGAGGATCAAAGCCAAGCTGCTTGAGTGACTCCAGGTAGAGGTCCTGTATATTTTCAGGAGATGGTTTAAGTGCGACCTGGAACTGGTAATAATGTTGTAAACGATTGGGGTTCTCGCCGTAACGTCCATCAGTAGGGCGGCGTGATGGCTGAACATAGGCGGTATTCCAGGGTTCAGGGCCAATGGCTCGAAGAAAGGTTGCGGTATGGAATGTGCCGGCGCCCATCTCCATATCGTAAGGCTGTAACACGACACAACCCTGCTTGGCCCAGAATGTCTGAAGAGTCAGAATAAGTCCCTGAAAAGTCGAAATATCATTAGCTTGAGTCAAAAGAGAAACCTCTTGAAAAAATTTTGCCAAGTATATCGTGTGACACAGTTTTATCCAAAGCGCGAGCACATTCACACCGAATAATCCAATCACTGCCCAAAAACCAAAAACTCCGTTGTTTAACAGTTGATATCTATTCAAAGACGACCAAACTGCAGATGTATAGGTGTCATAGGAGGTCGTTATGTTAAGACATTCCACCAACGTATTTCCATTTACATTAATCTTGATTTTAATCTGTTTGGTTATGTCGGATAAAACCCTGGGCGTTCTGTCCAAAACGGAGAAGCCGGTTCAGCGCAGTGCCTTGCTTAAAGAAAAAATAATCAAGCAGCAACAGGTCAAAGAGGTTTGTGGGAAAGATAAAAACTGTCTGTTATTGGGTCCGGGTTATAAGCTTAACCGGGAACATGCGATTGGCCTGGTCACTTTACTGGCCGAATTGGATCGCCAACGCTGAAGGCAATTAACCACCATATTGCGGGGCAATCAGTTTATCCAGTCTTGAGAGGGTTTCTTCTGAAATGTCGATAATGTGAAAACCGGCCCAGAAGGTATTGGCTGCACTGGCATCAGAATTCCAAAGGCATATTGCGCCCAGGCTGAATTCTTCCTGTGTGTCGGAAGTCAACAACCTTAACTGAAAAATTGAATCAACTTCAACATGGCGGTCGGCAACCAGCATAAAGCCAGTTGTTGATATATTTGCCACGGTACCGATCTCTTCACCAATCATCCGGTCAAAAACATGAATCTGACCAGAGGGTGTATCGATTCTATCGGAAATTCTGCGTTCTTCACTCAACGTATTTTACCTGTAAGTTAATGAATGGCCTTTTCCAGTAAATTGCGTATTGCTTTAAATGACCGGTCGAAAAAGGGCTCACTGGTTTGTTCTATGATGAGCGCTCGTCCATCAGCGACTTCAGAAGCAAGTTCCTTCAAGCTCCTGACAGCGGCTTTAACGCCTTTTTGGTCAACAAAGAGAAAATTGGCTGTGACGGGGTTGAACCATGACATTTTAACGCGAATAGCCTCACCGGTTTCCGAAGTCAGACCAAACCAGGTACCTGAACGTAAATTTTTAAGTTTTGAGATTTCAGCAGCCAGTTCCTTATCGCTGAAAGCTTCTTCTTCAGCACTTTCCAGTTCCGGTTCGATCGAGTAGGTTGAACCGCGCTTTTCAGAATCAGTTAAAGCCTCGAGAAAACGGTCTATCTCTGACTGATAATGAGGTATCAGGCTACCCAATACTTCCTGCATCTCGGTGGACAGTGCTGCCACATCCAGTTGTGAAGGTGCGGAAAAGTTGGCATCTTCAGATGAAAGTGAGTAGTCGATGATTTTCTGACACAAAGCCAGCGCCTGCTGCCAGGAATCGGAATTGTAATTAAAATCAGAGCGCAGTAAAACCAGGGTTAAATAGTCAAGCCATGGGCCATTTAAAAAGTCATTGGCATCGGCAATCAAAATCCTGTTGACCAACAGCTGATGGGTGTTTTTGATCGCGATATCCTTTGCCTGGTTAAGCTTGGCCCGGCCTTTTTCGACTTCAATCGTCCTGTCTTCAGAAAGTTTTTGCCGGTCAGACATATGGGCGTTGGCTTCGGTGAGGTGGGCCGACAGTTTATTGAAAACCTTCTCATCATATTTTGGGTTTTCAAGAATGGTATTAACCGTTAACTGAATTTGCGGATAAATACCCTTGGTGAGATCACTGGCATCCACCCAGTCACGACCGGTGGCAATCATCAGCTCGAACAAGCGCCTTGCCGGGTGTTCATGGTTAATCAGAAAGGAAGGATCTGCAACGGCAATCTTTAAATAAGGCGTATGTAAATGGCTTAACAGCGTTTTAACTTCATTACACAGCGCTTTGTCGTTCAGCATAATCTCAAAAACCATGCCGACTATGTCTATGACATCCTCATCTTCTGCTGGAATACGTTCCTGGCCAACAAGTTTTTTTATGAGTTCGCGCTGTTTTTTGAGTGTTTCATTAATATTAACAATCAGGTCAGCATCGACCTGGACACGCTTGACGGCAGCATCTCTGATACCAACATCCGGCAGTGGAGCCTGATCCACTACCGCGTGATTGGAAATAGCAGTCACCACTTCCTGGGATGAAGCCGGTTGAACTGAATGATTACCTGTAGCTCGATATGGCTGATTACTAGCCCTATTTTGCTGTTGTTTGCGCACCATTTTTGCGGCACGCTGCTGGGCAAGAATGTCTTTAATCTGGTCAAATGCCTGGGAAGCAATTTGAGTCGGCGATGCGTCTACTTTATGAGAAACTTCTTCAGATTCTGATATTTTGTCCGCCGCCGCAGGTTTTGTTTCCTTGGATTCCTGTTTTTTAAACTGGGGTTTTAAGTCAGGTAAAATGCCGGCATCGATCAGTCGCTTATTTAAATCCTCATAGTTTTTAATGGCCTTACTGATCACATAGCGGTCAAAGAGTGTGTAAAGGACAAGGCGTACCTCTTTTTCGATAAAGATAACTTCCACGCAACGCTCAAAAATATCTGCAAGCATGCCCGGCCCTGCAGGAATCTGTTCAAACTTTAAAGCCTTGCCATGATTTAACACCCCGAGCCGCTGGCTTAATTCATAAAGCGTTGAGTAGTTTTTCTTTTCAGCCTGGTTGGCGATGGTCTGTAGCGCGAGGTTACGTTCAAATGAGTCCTTATCTACCAGACTAAGTGGATCATCAATTGAATTTTTCAGTTTGTTTTGATTATTAAAGCTAAGCAGGTTTTTATCCAGACCGTCGCTGAAGATGGTAATGACATTATCCTGTTTCAGCCAAAGTTCACGCATGGCCTCAAAGAAATGGGTCTGGACCTGGGTATTTTGAGCATTATCGGCAAATTCGAGCAATACCTGGTCTGCAGACTTGAACATTTCGCGGAGACAGGTGACCAGGAAACTGATTGTTTCTTTTTTCCACGGATTAAGCACATTATTGAAATTTTGCTCAGTCGCAGATTCAGAGGACATTCTAATTGTCATTGAAACAATCCGTTTAGGTTAATTTAAATGTTAAAAATAAATTAGAAATTTTCTAACAGTTTATTTTTATTAATAAAGATATAATTAATAATTAAGGTGTAAAACACAAGTTTGTATATAAGTTTTAGTGATAATGAATAATGTACCGCAGAAAAAGGCCGTTGCCCTGATTTCAGGTGGTTTGGACTCACTTTTGGCTGTCAGGGTAGTGCAGGAACAGGGCATCTATGTTGAAGGAATTAATTTCTATACCGGTTTTTGTGTAGAGGGCCATACTCACGCTATCAGAAAAAGAGACCAGTCAAAGCCGAAACGCAACAATGCGTTGTGGTCTGCTGAACAACTCGGTATCAAACTGCATATTATCGATATCATTGATGAGTACAAGGATGTTGTTTTTAATCCGAAATATGGTTATGGCGCTAACCTCAATCCCTGTCTCGACTGCAAGGTGTTCATGGTCAAAAAAGCCCGTGAATGGATGGAAGATAACGGTTTTGATTTTATTATCACCGGGGAAGTTGTTGGTCAGAGGCCTAAATCGCAACGTAAGGAGACCATGCCGATCATTCAGCAGGATTCCGGTATCGATGACAGGTTGCTTCGGCCGCTATGTGCAAAAAATCTGCCGGAAACATTACCTGAACGAGAAGGCTGGGTTGTTAGGGAAGAGCTGCTCGATTTTTCTGGCAGAAACCGCAAGCCACAGATTGCCCTGGCAAAACATTATGGTTTTGAGGATTTCGCCCAGCCTGCCGGCGGCTGCTGTTTTTTAACCGATGAAAGTTATTCAGTAAAGTTATCTGACTTGTGGAAATCCCGGGGAGAGAAATCTTATGAACTTGATGACATCATGTTATTAAAAGTCGGCAGGCATATCCGTCCGGAAAAAAACTACAAGATCATTATTGCGCGTGAGGAAGGTGAGGCAAAATATCTACAGGGATATAAGAAACAGTATGATAGTTTGAAAACCCTTTCACACTCAGGGCCGCTGGCATTGATTGACGGCACGCCTAACCAGGAACAGTTAAATCTGGCGGAACGGAAATGTCGGTGAAACCGGCTGAGCCTGTAGAGATTTTGAAAAAATGGCTGCTTTAAGTTGATGGAACTGGATTGCAGACGTCTGTTATGTCCGATGCCAGTTATCAGGGTGCAGGACAAAGTCAATGAACTCAAGCCAGGAGATGAGTTAGTTGCCATTTGTACTGACCCAGGTGTGCAAAATGACATTCCTGCCTGGTGTCGTATTAATGGCCACGAAATCCTTTCAATAGAAACAAGTGAAGATGAATACAGGATTCTGATTAAAGTGGGAAACAATGTCTGAACATCACCACCATGGCATAGAAAGAAATGCACAGACCCGGAAGGCAGCCATTGTCGGCGCCGTTACCAATCTGGTTTTAACTGTGGTGAAAATAGTGTTTGGTTATATTGGACAATCCCAGGCACTGATTGTTGACGGTATTCACTCCCTGTCTGATTTGCTTTCTGATGCATTGGTATTGTTTGCTTCTCATCATGCCAACCAGGAACCGGATGATGAGCACCCCTATGGACATGGGCGATTCGAAACAGCGGCGACATTGGCGCTTGGTATTCTGTTAATGCTTGTGGCTTTCGGAATTGGCTGGGATAGCGTTGAAAGACTATTTGATCAAGAATCCATGCAAATCCCCGGGCAGTTAGCCTTATATGCAGCGGCTTTTTCTATTCTGGCCAATGAAGCTCTGTACTGGTATACGCTCATCGTGGCGAGAAAAATACGGTCAAAATTACTTGAGGCCAATGCCTGGCATCATCGTTCCGATGCCGTATCATCGATCGTGGTTTTTGCCGGAATCGGTGGTTCACTGCTGGGAATTTCAAACCTGGATACGGTTGCGGCACTGATTGTTTGCGTCATGATCGCCAAAATTGGCTGGACATTGGGCTGGCAGGCACTTGAGGAGCTGGTTGACAAATCTCTCGATCAGGAAGAAGTGGAAAAAGTCTCCGGTATTATCGATGCGGTTGATGGCGTGCGCTCTCTCCACATGCTAAGAACCAGAAAAACCGGCCATATGTCTGCTGCTGACGTTCATGTTCTGGTCGATCCCAAATTAACGGTTTCTGAAGGTCACATGGTAGCCGTCGCGGTCGAGGAGGAACTTAAGAACAATATTGATCACCTCGACGATGTGACGGTTCATGTAGATCCTGAAAATGACGAAGAGGTTCCACCCTGTGATGGTTTGCCCTTGAGAAATGAAGTGATTGAGCACCTTACCAGGGTTTGGGAAGGTATCGACTGCGTTAACCAGAATGCAGGAATCGCTTTACATTATCTCTCCGGTAAAATTGATGTTGATTTGCTTTTACCGTTGCACTGTTTTACTTCTGTAAATGATTCAGAAGAATTAAAAAAGCGCTTACAGGAGAAAGTCTCTGGTGATGAACGCTTTAATAAAATTGATTTACTTTATAAAGCACCCTGATCTATTTTCAGGAAATTTCTGCAATAAAGTCCTTTATAAACATTTTTAGTTACCCGGATACCTTTCCCAGATAAAAGCTATAATTTATAAAATTCTCCCTGAAGCCTAATAATATGCTGAAGTTTCAACAGCCACCAAAAGAATACAGCCATGTTTATCTTGAAGATACAGATAAGCCATTGCCTGAAGTACTTAATCCGAACACCCGCTATATCTTTTTAAGCACCATAGCCAAGGGCGGTAAAGCCCTGATCAAAAGCTGCAGAGACATGCACCTGAATCGGATAGTTGCCTATAAAACTTTACGTTCGGAATTCGTCGATGATGAAATTGAAAATACCCGCCTTCTGCGCGAAGCGCGTATATCAGCGATGTTACAGCATCCCAACACGGTGCCAATATACGAGATCGGTCGTGACAACCGTGGGCAATACTACTTCACAATGAAATTTGTTCACGGTTATACCCTGCGGGAAATCATGGATTACCGGGAACGTTATGATTTGACGCAGCTGATCGAAGTGATTAAACAAATTGCCCATGCCCTTGCTTATGCTCATGAGCATGGTGTTGCTCACCGGGATATCAAACCGGAGAACATTCTGGTGGGTCCATACAGTGAAGTGCTGTTACTGGACTGGGGCCTGGCCAAAGTCTGGAACAAGGATGGTTCAACATCGGATGATGATGTTCAAACCGGCAAATCAATTATTGACGGAGATAAAAGCATAACCGGCCAAGGCAAGTTACAGGGAACTTTGTGTTACATGTCGCCTGAACAGATTCGTCGTGATCCGGCGATCGATTTTCGTACCGATACTTATAGCCTTGGATCCGTACTTTACGAATTGCTCTCCGGGCAGCCGCCTTTTGACAGTGACAAAACTTACGAAGTGCTTGATATGGTTGAAAACCAGCAACCGGTGAAACCCTCGGAAATCAGTAAGTACCCGGTTCCCAAAGTACTTGAAAAGTTATGTCTTAAATGTCTTAACAAAGACCCTGACGCCAGACCGGCCTCGATGGTTGAGGTCGTTCGAGTCCTGCAGCAGGAATGGATTGATGAGTTAATCCACGCCAAGCTTTAAACAGGCATAAAAAAACCGGGATGGAGCCCCATCCCGGTCTGTTAACAATTGACAATTGCCAGATCAGGCAAGCGCTTCCTTGGTAACTTTTACGATAATTGCAGCGACCTTGTAGGGATCTGCATTGGATGCTGGACGACGGTCTTCGAGACGACCTTTCCAGCCTTCTTCAGCTGTTTGAATAGGAATACGAATCGAAGCACCGCGATCCGATACACCATAGCTGTATTGGTCGATGGACTGGGTTTCATGTCTACCGGTCAGGCGCTGCTCGTTATGAGCGCCGTAAACAGAAATACATTCGCCAATGTATTTACCAAAATGTTCACAAATCTTGGTAAAGGTCTCTTCCTTGCCGGATTCCCGCATTGGTCCGTTGGAAAAATTGGCATGCATTCCGGAACCGTTCCAGTCAGTGTCTCCTAATGGTTTTGGGTGCCAGTCTACAGCCAGGTCATATTTTTCCGCTGTACGTTCCAGCAGGTAGCGTGCCATCCAGATTTCATCACCGGCTTCTTTTGCACTCTTTGAGAAGCACTGGAATTCCCATTGACCAGCAGCCACTTCGGCGTTGATGCCTTCAACATTCAGGCCGGCTTCAAGGCACAAGTCCAGATGTTCTTCGATCAGATCACGAGCATAGGCGTTACGCGCACCAACTGAGCAGTAGTAAGGACCCTGTGGTGGTGGATAGCCGCCTGGGGGAAACCCTGGTGGCAGATTGGTAACAGGATCCCAAAGGAAATATTCCTGTTCAAAACCAAACCAGAAATCTTCATCATCGTCTTCAATCGTAGCTCGACCGTTAGATTCATGTGGTGTGCCATCGGCATTGAGTACCTCGGTCATGATCAGGTAAGAGTTTTTACGGCCTGGATCAGGAATAATCTTGACCGGTTTTAACAGACAATCAGACGCATTGCCCTCGGCCTGTTCGGTAGAGCTACCATCAAATGACCACATCGGACATTCTTCAAGCGTTCCACCAAAATCAGAGCGAACCATGGTTTTACTACGCAGGCTTTGAGTCGGCTTGTAGCCGTCCAGCCAGATATATTCCAACTTGCTTTTCATAGGTTAAATCTCCAAAGATTTATTTGTTTGGCGTAATCGCACTAACTTGGTGCAAAAGCCTAATAAGGCGAACGAAAATGGTGCATGTAAGATTAGAGGGCTTAAATCAAGAGGGATTTGACATTAAAAAGCATGATTTGCTGATCCTTGTTGCCTATTGATGTAAATAGTTTTAGATTTCATACCCCATTATCAAATATCGAAAAATAAAGGGCAGTTGGAATTTATATTTTCAGACTGAAACAGACACCGATTGGGATTCAGTAATATTCCTTTCAACGATTCAAACGAGAAGCTGAATAAACAGCAAATTCACTAAAAATACTGGAGAGAGTTATGGCAGCTAGTGATGTCCTGAGCATGATTGAAGAAAACGATGTTAAGTTCATAGATTTTCGTTTCACAGATACCAAGGGCAAGGAACAACATGTATCTGTACCCGCATCAATGGTTGACGAGGACTTGTTTGAAGAAGGCAAGATGTTTGATGGCTCTTCGATTTCAGGCTGGAAGGGTATTAACGAATCCGACATGATTTTGATGCCGGATGCGGATACTGCCATCATGGATCCTTTTTCCGATGAAGCTCAGCTTATTTTGCGCTGTGACATTCTTGAACCGGCAACCATGGAAGGATATGAACGTGACCCACGTTCTGTTGCAAAGCGCGCTGAAGCCTATTTGAAGTCGACTGGCATTGCCGACGAAGCTTTCTTCGGGCCCGAGCCTGAATTCTTTGTGCTGGATGATGTCCGCTGGGGCAGCGAGATGCATGGCTCGTTCTACAAAATCGATTCCGATGAATCTTCCTGGAACTCTGAGCGCGTATACGAGGATGGCAATATTGGTCATCGCCCAACCGTCAAAGGGGGATATTTCCCTGTACCACCGGTTGACTCGCTGCATGATTTGCGTGCAGCCATGTGCATGACCCTTGAGGAAATGGGCGTACCTGTGGAGGTTCATCATCACGAAGTAGCCACCGCGGGTCAATGTGAAATCGGCACAAAATTCAGTACCCTGGTAGAACGGGCTGACTGGAACCAGACGATGAAGTACGTCATCATGAATGTTGGTCATGCCTATGGTAAAACGGTAACTTTCATGCCAAAACCGGTCGTTGGTGATAATGGCTCTGGTATGCATGTGCACCAGTCACTGGTAAAAGATGGTGAAAACATTTTTGCAGGGGACCAGTATGGCGGCCTGTCCGAAACAGCATTATTCTATATTGGCGGAATTATCAAACATGCCCGGGCCCTGAATGCATTCACCAATGCCTCAACTAACTCCTACAAGCGTCTGGTACCCGGGTTCGAAGCACCTGTAATGCTGGCTTATTCTGCTCGCAACCGTTCTGCATCGATTCGTATTCCCTGGGTTTCAAGCCCGAAAGGACGTCGCATCGAAGTGCGTTTCCCTGATCCAACGGCAAATCCATACCTGGCATTTTCTGCAATGATGCTGGCTGGTCTTGATGGTATCCAGAACAAGATTCATCCGGGCGATGCCATGGATAAAGACCTCTATGATCTGCCTGCAGAAGAGGCAAAATCAATTCCGACTGTGTGCCATAGCCTCGATCAGGCACTTGAATCACTTGATGCTGATCGCGAGTTTTTGACTGCAGGTGGTGTATTCACTAATGACCTCATTGATGGTTACATAGACCTCAAAATGGAAGAAGTCACTCGCCTGCGTATGACTACTCACCCTGTAGAGTTCGATATGTACTACAGTCTGTAAAGCAATTTCAGATCAGGTTTTTAGTTAAACAACGCCCCGTGTCCGGGGCGTTTTTGATTGAAAAACACCGGAATTTGAATTTACGGATCGAGGAGAAGAAAAAGAGCGCACCAAATTGGTGCGTTTTTTGTTATATTTGAAATAGAGTATTTTATTCCAGGTGTCTATAGAGGCCTAAAAACAGCAACTTAGATGAGTTAATAATATGGTTCAGTTATTGCTAAT
>JARRJW010000056.1:0-4058 GCA_037388785.1 Gammaproteobacteria bacterium | reverse complement strand
CAGTACCCTGGAGCGAATATTAGATCATCTCGATTCCGTCATACTTTATTTTGACCATGAATTAAGGCTGACCTATATCAATCCTGCCGGCGAAATGCTTTTTTCAGCCAGTGAAAGAAATATGGTTGGACAGAAAGCCTGTGACCTGATGCAGTGCCCGGAAGAGGTGGTCGGCATAAACCTGCAAAAAGCGCTGGAAAACAAGCAGCCCATCACGGAACGTGAAATAAGCTTGCCATTGCCGGATAAAAGCCTTGTGCTTGTTGACTGTTCTGTGATCCCCGTTAATGGCGACACCCCTGAAGAAAATGGTTTACTGGTAGAAATTCAGTTAATAGATCGCCATGTGCGAATTACCCGTGAGGAAAACCTGATTTCTCAGCACAGTGTAACGCGTTCACTGGTGAGGGGCCTGGCCCATGAGATTAAAAATCCACTGGGAGGGATCAGGGGCGCCGCGCAACTGCTTGAGTCTGAACTTTTATCTAACGAACTTAAGGAATACACACAAATCATTATTGAGGAAGCTGACCGGCTTCAGCAGCTGGTTGACAGGATGCTGGGTCCCAACTCACTTCCAAAAAATCAGTTGCTCAATATTCATGATGTGGTTGAAAGAGTCAGAACGCTAATAATGGCGGAACATCCTGCTCTCCAGGTCTGGAGGGATTATGACCCGAGTATTCCGCAACTTTACGGTGACAGTGACCAGCTGATTCAGTCGATCCTGAATATTGCCAAAAATGCAGCCCGGGCACTTGAAAAAACGCCAGATCCCAAAATCACAATCAGGACCCGCATCGCCAGGCAAATGACATTGGGTTACAAAAGGCACAGGCTGGTGGCCAAGATTCAGATTATCGACAATGGTCCCGGGATACCAGAAGAACTTCGTGAAAAGATTTTCTTCCCGATGGTCACTGGCACAGAAGGCGGTGTTGGCGTCGGGCTATCAATATCCCAGTCATTGGTTCATAAACATAATGGTCTTATAGAGTGTGAAAGCCGTCCGGGAAAAACGGTTTTCACGATTTGGATACCGCTGGAGAATAAAGATGACACAGACAGATGAAGTCTGGGTAATTGATGATGATAAATCGATACGATGGGTGCTTGAAAAGGCGCTGAAAAAAGCACAAATCAAAGTTGAAAGTTTTGAAAATGGCAACAACATGATGAATAAACTGGCCAGGCATCAGCCGAACGCCATTTTGTCTGATGTAAGAATGCCGGGAATTGACGGTTTTGAGTTACTAAAACAAATCAAAGAGAGTTATCCGGATTTACCGGTAATTATCATGACAGCTCACTCCGATTTGGACAGTGCAGTTTCAGCTTATCATCGTGGTGCGTTTGAATATCTACCCAAGCCTTTTGATATTAAGGAAGCGATTGACCAGGTGCAGCGAGCTTGCCGAGTCAGCCGTGAAACCCAGCAGCCTGATGAAGAGGCACCGACGCTGAGTAAGGAAATCATTGGTGAAGCGCCGGCAATGCAGGATGTATTCAGGGCCATTGGCCGCCTCGCCAGGTCGAATGTCACCGTATTGATCAATGGAGAGTCGGGTACCGGTAAAGAACTGGTGGCGAAGGCACTTCACAATCACAGTCAACGCAGTGATGAAGCTTTCATTGCTTTGAATATGGCGGCGATTCCCAGAGANTTGAATCAGAACTGTTCGGTCATGAAAAAGGCGCATTTACCGGTGCCCAGTCAAAACGGCGGGGCAGATTCGAACAGGCCAACACCGGCACGCTGTTTCTGGATGAAATTGGCGATATGCCGGCAGAATTGCAGACCCGACTACTTAGGGTACTTGCCGATGGTGAGTTTTACCCGGTTGGCAGTCATGAACCGATCAGGGTCGATGTCCGCATTATAGCTGCGACTCACCAGAACCTGGAAAAACTGGTTGCCGAGGGTAAATTCAGGGAAGACCTGTTTCATCGTTTGAATGTGATCCGCATAAAAATTCCATCATTGCGGGAAAGACGTGAAGATATTCCACTTTTGATGAATTATTTTCTGCAGCAGGCTGCTGATGAACTGAATATTCAATGTAAGCAGTTGCAACCCGAAGCTAAAGAAATGCTCAAGCAGTTTGACTGGCCGGGCAATGTCAGGCAGCTGGAAAATATTGCGCGCTGGATAACTGTGATGGCCGCCGGGCAGGAAGTGCAGGTGAACGACCTGCCCGATGAGGTCAAAGCCTCAAGTGAAGATTTGGCACCACTTTCAGGTCAGTGGGAAGACCTGCTTGCTGACTGGACCAGAAAAGCCCTTAAGGACGGTCAAAAAGAAATTTTAAATCTGGCATTACCTGAATTTGAAAGGGTATTGATTCGCGAGACACTGACGTATACTGCCGGTAAGAAGCAGGAGGCGGCAGCACTTTTAGGCTGGGGTAGAAATACCCTTACGCGAAAAATAAAAGAGCTGGATATGGGAGAGACTAAATAAGCATCAGCGTAGGACAGTAAAGTGGACAGTAGCAGTATTCAACTAAACGACAGTGTTATCGAAAAAATCGAATATCAGGATAAAGAATTAAAAATATATTTTTCCAGAGCCATTATTATTAAAACCATGACTGGCTCGGTTGAAAAGACTAAATGGTCGCAAGCGGGCTACCTGGTTTTAAGTGGCGTGGAGGAATTTGAAAACGCTATCGAATTGCCGGCAGTCTGCAAGGGTGGCGATGTCGGAGAAAACATATACACCTACCGTGACATGATTCCCATCCCGCTGGACAGTCGCGGCCATGCACACTGTGATCTATATTTTGAAAAAACTGAAAATCACCTTAAGGCCAGTGGCGACTCGGTAAAGCTGGAAATGCTGGACGTGCCCAAATACATTGAACACATTCGTCCTGACTGAAATGAATTAGCCTGTTAACAGGGCACGTGCCTCAGCGATTTCTTCCTTGGCTTCATCAAGAATCTTGAGACTCATTTTAGGGGTGAGCTTGGATAATCCCAGTCGTTTGAATGCTGGCACGGTATCAATAGACGGTGTGTTGGCCATTTCATCAGTGCCAATAAAGCTGTGTAATTGACAGATAATGATCAGGTCTGTGTAGTCAGGTGTTTTGTTGGGGGGCGAACGCATCCAGTTTTCTGCTTCATTCGCCATATCGGGCATCCATTCAGGGAATCCCCAGTTTTTCAATATGGTACTGCCAACACGACCGCGTAAAGTTTTAATAGTACTGTCAATTATGCTTTTGTTATCTTCAGCTTCAGGAAACTGGGCAGCATAATTTAAAATCGCGAGAACACCAATATCATGCACCAGACCTCCCAGAAGGGCCTGTTCAGGATCAAAATTACCCAGTTTCTTGGCCAGTACATGAGAGATGGCAGCGACACGTGCACTGTGGTCCCAAAGTTTTTTCATGCGGCGTTTCAGCAAGGCAGACTTTGATTTGAATAGTTCTTTCATCGCAAAAGTCATTACCAACTGATGAGTCAGATCGGTACCCAGTCGCATCACAGCTGAAGAAATACTCTCGACCTTGTTACTACCTCCATACATGGCGCTGTTGGCGGCCTTGATTAACTTGGCACTGATGGCCGGATCAGTCTGGACAATTTCTGCAATATGATTAAAGGTTTTGGTTTCGTCCTTAAGCGCATTGCCAATGCGCACCGCGATATCCGGTAGAGAGGGTAGTACCAGGCTGTCATTTTTGAGTTCCTGGTAAAGCTTGTAACTGATTTCGTTCTCGAAAGCGTACTCTGAATCCAACTGGCTTCCGGCACCGCTGATATCTTCTTCGATCAATATCGTATCTATGCCGTCCTGTTTGGGTTGATAGGCGGATAATAAAGCGTTGGGAATTTTCAGGTACTCAACCGGCTGGCTGGCAATGACCTGGTAGCGACGGGGTACAAGCTGGGCAATCTGGTTTTTGGCTGATTCGGTACCGGCCTCGATAAGCTTGACGCCACCATCGGCGGCTTTAAGAATCAGAGCCCCGGAAAGCAGGAAATAACCAAACTCAGAGGTATCGCCGAGTTCGATGATTTTTTCACCCTTGGCAGCATGGCTGATG
>JARRJW010000055.1:0-11094 GCA_037388785.1 Gammaproteobacteria bacterium | reverse complement strand
CGAGCTTTGAGTTAAACATGGGTGTATTTCTCCTTCATTGATACTGATTACTATGTTTTGCGTTGTTTGGGTTATTTTTATTAATACCCATCTGGATTTAAGTATACCTTCCCCGGGAGTTAAACCAAGCGGTCTGTTTGTGAAACTGGCTGCAGTCAGGATTCACAGTCAATAATCAGCACGATCAGCTGTCTCGGCCCATGAATCCCAAATGCCAGCGTTTGTTCAATATCAGATGTCTTGGACGGGCCGGAAATCAACAGCGCATTGGTCGGGGTGTTTTCAGCCCAGTTTAAATGGTCGATAGCCTCGGCAAAGGTTTGATGAATCTGGTCGGCATGTAGTAAAGCCACATGCACAGGTGGAACCAGCGACATCAGCCGCGGTTCCTGTTCATCAGGCCACAGTATCAGGCTGCCAGTGTCGGCAATGGCACCGATCGTTGAGGTAATGCTGACGTCAATCTGATGAAACAGCTCAGTCTTCCAGTCCTCAATCTTACGATTGTAGCGATTGACCTGAAATTTTGAGTCATGATTTTTCTGTAACTGGTCAGCAATGGCATTGTCGCCGACCAGAATCTGCTGAAAACCACGTGCGGGTAATTCGCGGTTGATCCAGTCAATCCAGCTTTCATTACTTAAATAATGTACTTCGCTACGAACAGCAGTCATGCATTGTCTGAGGTGATCAATTTTCTGTTGTCGGCTCCAGACATGCTTGCTGGTTGGAAGGGTTACAGGCTCTTCAGCACTGACAGGGGTCTGTCGCAGCCGCTCAAGGATGTTTTTCCGGGCATCATTCATTTGCAAAACCGTGTTGTCGGGCAATCTGTTGTAATGACTGTCTTGCTGGTCTGGGTATGGTGCGATATTTCGACCAGCCACCCATTCTATGTGGGGTTAAAAAACGCAGGCGCGTCGCCAACAAGCTGAAAAGTCGGTAAAGCCAGGGGTTGGCATAGATCAATTGCCAGGTTTTCCATGTTAAGGCCTGGTTAAAGCTTCTCATGCTACCTTTGCCTGGGACTTTATCGTCGTCATACCGATTGCTAACAGCTTCCGCTCGCAAGTGGTTAATCAATTTTGGCAGAGGAATCTTTACCGGGCAGGCTTCGCCGCAGGCGCCGCATAAACTGCAGGCCGATGTGAGTGTGCCTATCTTATCGATGCCCAATAACTGGGGTTCAAGCACGCTTCCAATGGGGCCTGGGTAGGTGGTTCCATAGGCGTGGCCACCCAGTTGTACATAAACCGGGCAATGGTTGATGCAACTGCCACAGCGAATGCAGCGCAGCGTATCCAGCAACGCGCTATCAAGACGAATCCGAGAGCGGCCATTATCCAGCAACACCAGATGAACATATCTTGGGCCATCTTTTTCACCAGGTTGCCTGGGCTTGCTGATCATATTGAAATAGGTAGTGATCGGTTGTCCCGTCGCTGACTTGGTCAACATGTTCAGCAGTTGCGGCACATCGGACAATTTTTCGACTACTTTCTCAATGCCCGTGACTGCGATGTGCAGGTCGGGAGCCGTCGTGCTGAGCCGGCCGTTGCCTTCGTTTTCAACCAGGCACAGGGTACCGGTTTCCGCCACGGCGAAATTTACACCGGAAATACCGGCATCAGCAGCTGCAAACTTTTCACGTAAAATTTGGCGCGCCATCAGGGTTAATTCGTCAATGTCTTCGGTGTAGCAAAGTTCTGGGAAATGCTTGTGGAAAAGTTCGGCGACTTCCGCACGGTTTTTGTGTATCGCAGGGACAACAATGTGTGACGGAGGCTCATGCGCCAGCTGTATGATGAACTCGCCCAGGTCCGATTCGAGGATGTCGATATTTCGGCTTTCAAGGTATTGGTTCAAGCCAATTTCCTCGGTGACCATTGATTTTCCCTTGACGACGTTACGAGCGCCAGCTGCTTTCAGTATCGAGAAAACAATTTCATTAGCCTGTTCAGCCGTTTCAGCCCAGTGAACCTGGATGCCGTTGGCCATCAGGTTTTGTTCGAGTAATTCCAATAAATCAGCCTGGTTCGCAAGCGCATGCTGACGAATTGAACTGGCATTTTCGCGGTATAACTCGAGCTGTTTGGAATCAGGAAACTGGGCTGCACGCTTGAGCGTCAGAGCATTCATCACGGAACGGATATTATGTCGAACCTGCTGGTTATTGAGAGCCTTGTGAATACGCTGACGGAAAGCTTCAGTCTGCTGCATGACACCGTTCCCATAAGAATTCAGCGATATGTTGGGTGGTTAGCCCTGGTTGCTGGTTGTGGGATTGCTGTTGGGAAGATTGTTGCTTTTCAAGGGCGCCGCCAATATTCATCAGGCAGCCACAGTCCTGGCTGATGACTCTTTCAGCACTGGTGGCTGTTAATGCATCGGTTTTTTCGTTGACCATGGCGCCCGAGATATCAGGTTGCTTGATGGAAAAGGTGCCGCCAAATCCACAGCACTCGGTTTTGCGCTGCTGTTCGACCACCGTGACATTGGCCAGCTGCCTGACCAGTGATTCGATATGAACCGCGACTTTCATTTCCCGTAAAGCAGAGCACGAAGAATGAATGGCCACCTGGATAGGATTGCCTAGATCGGCTAATGATATATCCAATTCCTCAACAAGGTATTCGGTGAGCTCCAGTGTGCGTGAGGCAATATTTAATGCCAGGTTTTCATCTGGCTGGTTGGCAAAAAGTTCGGGCCATTGATGCTTCAGCATACCGGCGCAGGAAGCAGATGGCACAATAATCGGAATATTTTTTGGGAAACAGGGCATCAAGGCACGGGCAACGTGTAACGCTTCATCACGATAACCTGAATTAAATGCTGGTTGACCGCAACAGCCCTGGTTGGCCGGAAATATCACTCGAACCCCAAGGTGTCGAATCAGCTTCATGGCCGACAAGCCGACGTTAGGATAAAGTAAATCTACCAGGCAGGTACCAAAAAAGTATATTTCTTTTTCAGCTTCGGTGTTCATGTGACCTGTTTATCTGAACATATATCATTAAAATATATGCTTGTAGGCTATCAAGTCAATCCGTCTGATCAGGCAGAGGCAGCTACTACTTTAATATCTTTCTGTCCATGTAGATGGAAATCCAGTTTATTCCGTTTGGAAATGTACATGCTGTTATCGGCTTTTTCGATGAGTTCTTTGATGTCTTTGGTATCATTCGGATACTGGGCAATCCCAATACTCGTGCCGACTTTAACGACGTGTTCGTCAATGATAAAAGGTTTTGCCAGGGTTTCATTTATCTTGTTGGCGATTGAAATCGCTCCAGCCTGATCACAAGATGGACAAATAATCGAGAACTCGTCACCACCTAATCGGGCAATAGTATCGGCTTTGCGCAAAATTGATTTCAAACGGTCAGAAACCTGTATCAGCAGGTCATCCCCTACCTGGTGACCGAGAGTGTCGTTAACTTGCTTAAAGCCATTCAAGTCAAGCATTAAGAAGTTCAGGCTGGACATGTTACGCTCTACTATATTGAGATCATGTTCAAGACGCTGCATCAGCAACTTGCGATTCGGCAGACCGGTCAATGCATCATGTAATGCCATCTTTTTAAGTTCTTCCTGTCTTTTTTCTACCTGTCCATGCATATCTTTAAACGCATCAAATAGAGATTTGGTTTCCGTTGAATTAGACAGACAGGCAAGTTCACTTGAATCAAAATTAATTTCATCTGACTTCATTGCGCTAGAAAGTTTTCGCAAAGGCAGGAAGACCAGATTGCGAGCCAGTAAAGTCACGAAAATACCGAAAATCATGAAAGTAACTACAACCAGTATGCGGAGAATATTCTGTCGCTTGTTAATTTCCTGGATTTCATTGTTTAGTTCTGTATTTCTTTTTTGCACCAGGCCATCAATATGAAACAGGGCAGCCGAGAGACGGTCCAGTAATGGCAGTATCTGGTCCAACATTAATACAGTATCCTGGCGCCAGCCAACTGAACTGTTAATGGAGCGAACCCGTTTAAAACCATTTTCCCAGTCGTTTACGGCCGGTAGAAGTTGTCCAATGATATCCTGGCTCTGAAAACCCAGTTGAGGGCTGAACTCATTCAGTTCATGAACTGAGTTGGCAAGGTCTTGAATCAGGTCATTAACAATGCTTGCTTGGTCATCGACCTGTTCTTCACTGAATGAACCCAGGCGATAGGCCAGGTAAAGACGGTATTCTGATAACAGGTAGGTGGCTTTATATTTTGTGTCAGTAATCAAACTATCAAAAACTTCTTTTTGCTTCTCATTAATATCATTTTTTTCCGATTGAATGATGTTAAGCGCGGCGTAAATTTTATTACGTGCAGGGCGCATATCGTTGCTGATCACTTTCATTGCCGGGTATTGCTGATGTACATCTGCGCGTATCGCAAACAGATCCTTGGATGCAGCGTAAAACTTATCCAGTAATGAGGCAATTTCATTGAGATCTGCGGTCAGGTTTAGATCGGCATCACTGGTTAGGTATCGGACTTTATCAATTTGTTGTTTTAATTCGTTAAAGCTTGCCTGCATAATCAGGTCGACCTGATCAAGATAACCCGGGTCGACCATGACAATCTGCACGCCATGGGACAAGGCTTTAATGTGATTATTCATCTCGATTGTGTTTTTACGCACATTCTGAGTCGTCTTAATATTTTCAGAGGCAGCATTCATAGTGACACTGGTATCGGTGTAACTGACATACACGGCGATCGCCATGACAGCAGAAACCAGCGATGTATAAAGAATGAATTTAGATTGTAGGCTTTTCATGACCATATCCTCATCAAGAGTAAGCAAGGCTTTTCAGGAGGATACACGAACGCTGGGTAGGTCAAGTTACAGAAGAAAGTAACCTGGCAACTCCACGGTCGTAGGAAATATCCCTTAGACTGGTAGCTTTGCGACCCTGCCTTTCGACAGGTGTGCCTTATTTCCAATTTATTCTCAAGATCATCATGATCAAAGTCAATAGACAGTGAGAATTAAATTCACTAATTTGATAAATTGTGACCCATGTAAATAAAAGAATGAGCCCATTTTCACTTTACTGCTATTGATAATGTTATACGAATTCAGGTGTTGGCTTCCGCTTTCCTAGAGACACAGCTATTTATAGCTTAAGCTAGTGTAAAAACGACAGATGCTCGAATGCATTATTTTACCATTCTGACGGTTATGTCTTTAACAAATGATAATTATGTAGACGCCGTGACAATTTCAGCAAGTTAATAGACGAGGTAGGTATTATCATTATAGGGAAAAGATGGTCAGTCCGAACGAAGATCGCTCTAGGCGTTGGTTTCGTTGCTTTTTTTATTTGGGCTATGCTGGCTATTTTAGGCTACCGGGTAACCAGCAATCTTGTAGATACATCCAGCAGGCAGATATTCAATGCCGCTTCAAAAACTATTGAAGCTGATTTGCTTGCAGTTTATAGCCCAGTAAAAAAAGCCGTTTCAATCCTGTCTTATAGCCAGGTTGTTGGGTCAAGTGCCATTGAAAAACGACTCGATTATGTACCCATGATGGTGAATATTCTTAGACAGTTACCCGTATCCACGGCAATCCAGTCAGCCAGTGATCAGGGTGACTATTTTATTGTCCGTAAACTTGTAGTCGAGGCTTTGGCCGAGCGTTTTGATGCGCCTGCCCAGACAGTATTCAGTGCCGATTATATTGAGGGTGCAACAGGCAGGCATCAAAGATGGTTTTACGATGATGATTTAAACATTCTGGAACACCGCCAACTGCCAGACTCGGAATACGACCCTCGCACCCGTCCCTGGTTTCATTCTGCAATAAAATCCGGTAAAGCTGTTTTTGGTGACCCGTACGTGTTTTATTTTATGGGTGAAGTTGGCATGACTCCCGGTAGCCCCAGTCCGGATCTAAAGTCAGTTATTGCAGTGGATATTACCCTCAAAACTATTTCACAAAGCCTGGCGGATATATCTGTTACGCCATCTGCGGTTGCGGCATTGAGTCATAATGGCAGTCTCATT
Source organism: Gammaproteobacteria bacterium (assembly GCA_037388785.1). Classification (GTDB taxonomy): domain Bacteria; phylum Pseudomonadota; class Gammaproteobacteria; order Chromatiales; family Chromatiaceae; genus JABDQZ01. The sequence goes on along the minus strand of JARRJW010000055.1, from coordinate 5,080 downwards.
GCCTGGAGTGGTAATGAGCCAATTCTAATTAAAGATGAAAAAGGTAATTTAAGGCAACGTACTTTAAAAGAGCTTGAGCATCCGATAATAAATGCCATTGCCAATAACGATGAACCACAGGACTGGTTGATATACCGGACAAAAATGGTTTTAAGTGATGATTTTCAGCCTGAGTTTATTTTAGCCGTTCCTGAAAATGAATATCTCATCAATCTGCAGCAAACACGCAACTGGGTATTAATCGGTGCTTTTGTCTTACTCGCCTTGTTGATACCGGTCAGCTGGATTTTTGCTCATCGTATCACGAGCCCACTACATGCGTTACATACTGTGGTTAATAAAACTGGTAAGGGTGATTTTGATTTCTGGTTACCCGAAGTGAAAAGTTTTGATGAAGTAGGTGAGCTGAATATCGCATTTAGAAAAATGCGCAATTCGCTTAAAGACTACATTCGCAACCTTGCTGATGCCACGGCAGCCAGGGAGCGCCTGGAAAGCGAACTCGACATTGCCAGAAAAATTCAGATGGGCATGGTTGCCGGCCACGGTAAAATGGATGTCAAGGTTGGTAACTACCAGGTTTTCGCGCGTTTGATACCGGCAAAAGCGGTTGGGGGAGATTTATACGTCCTGTTTAAACTGCCCGACGGCAAATTTTTTATTGGTGTAGGCGATGTGTCCGATAAAGGTGTGCCGGCAGCGCTGTTCATGGCCAGGATGGTTTCACTATCGAAGTTACTTGTCCCCAAAATGGAATCATTGAGCAAAATGCTTTATGAACTCAATGAGGAACTGACAGAAGATAACGATGCCAGTATGTTTGTCACCTATTTCTGCGCCATTGTTGATCCAGAAAAAAGCCTAATCAAATATGCCTGTGCCGGTCATAACCCACCAATTATTATTGAAGGCACGCAAGCCAGTTACCTCGAATTTGAGGCAGGTCCTCCGCTTGGAGCGCTTTCCGGTATGTCTTATCCAGAATCTGAGCGCGCATTTCCCAAAGGTGCAAAACTGGTGATTTACTCCGACGGTATTACCGAAGCTTTTGATGTCAATAACGTTGCGTTTACAGAAAAGCGTTTGTTGGATCTGTTAGCAGAAATAACTGATTCCGGTGCGATGGAGATGGGGCAATCAGTGCTGGAATCTGTTGAGATGTTTACCGGCGATGCCCCTCAGTCGGATGATATAACGCTTTTTGTTTTAGAATCATCATGAGTTCGCCAATGCAGATGCAGGTCCTTTTTCCAGCCAATAAAAAAGGTATAGCCGATGCGAATAAGCTGATGGAAGAATTTTCTGAGTCGGGCAGTCTATCGGCAAGCACACGAGCAAAACTGATGATTATCGTCGATGAGTTAATAAGCAATAGTCTTAAATATGGTTCTATTGATAAGGAGAACCAGCGGCTTGAACTAAATCTATCATTCGAAAATTCGACTTTGTTCATCGACTATGCTGATAGCGGGGTTGAATTTAACCCATTTGAAATGGAAGCTGAGGGACTTGAACTTTCCGCTGAAGAGCGTGATATTGGCGGTCTAGGTATTCACCTTGTGCGTAAACTGACAGATACGCAATCATATACCCGCGAACATGACCGAAACAAAATCTCTCTAAGACTTAAGGTCGAATAAAAAGCTTTTGTATAAACTACCGTCATGTTTGCTAGACTAAAACAAGCCGTAATTTAAAAGGATAAAATTGATGCAGTGTATATCTGACATTTTAGCCGCGGACTACTCGCTATTTCAGGTCGCGTTGATCATTCCACTGCCGCTGACTTTGAATCGGCGCTGAATAATCTGCTGGATGAGCTTTTCAAATCAAGTGGCCAAAACCTGGTTGTCGATTTAACCAATGTGGAATTCGTCAGTAGTGCCGGTCTAAGGATTTTGTTAAATGCAACCAAAACGATTAAAGGTCAGTCGGGAAAATTGGTGGTCGCTAACCCGAACAGCATTGTGCGTGAAGTCATTACTATCAGTAAATTTGACCTGGTCTTTCCAGTGCATGACTCAGTTAAAGAGGCTTTGCTTGATGTCTCTCCGGCTGCCGCAGAGATTTATAACAACAATTGATCAGCATTTTCTAGGGTAGGGTATGCAAGTTAAATTCTGGGGTACGCGTGGTTCGCTCCCCACATCTCAAGACTCAATGGCAATAAAGCAAAAGTTGCTGGCTGCGTTGAGAATTGCCAATGGAAGAAATTTTCAGGATGATGATGAAATCAAAAGTTTCATAGATCAGGAGCTGCCATTTCCTGTCTCACACACATGGGGAGGCAATACTCCCTGCGTTGAGATTTTAGATGACAAAAGCAGTGATTATTTCATCTGCGATGCAGGATCAGGCGCGCGTGAACTTGCTGGCTATATCATGCGTAACCATCCACAGGGTCAACCCATTGTTTGCCATTTTTTAATGTCGCACCTGCATTGGGATCACATCATGGGCTTTCCATTTTTTACCCCAGTGTTTATACCGGGTAATGAAATCCATATCTATGGATGCCATGATGATCTTGAGAAAACCTTTCGCAGACAAAACAGTGGACCCAATTTTCCGGTTCCATTTGATTTTTTGGCAGCAGATATCCATTTCCACAACTTGGAGCCAGGTAAAGCGACAGATATTGCTGGAAAAAAGGTAAGTGCATTACTCCAGCATCATGGTGATGATTCTTACGGATACAGAATTGAAAGGAATGACAAAGTTGTTGTTTATTCAACAGATAGTGAACACAAGCAGGATGATGCTAAATCCATTCAACCAATCCTGGACCTTTTTTACAATGCGGATGTCGTGATTTTTGACGCAATGTATTCACTTGCCGATTCAATCACTTGCAAACAGGACTGGGGACATTCAAGTAATATCGTTGGTGTCGATCTTTGTCATATGGCAAAAGCCAAGCGACTTTGCCTTTTTCACCATGAACCCATCAATGACGATGAAGCAAATTTTCAAATTTACCAGGAAACTATTCGTTATGAACAATTGTCACGACAGGATCATGAACTGAAAATCATTTCAGCTTACGATGGTCTGATAGTCGATTTGTAATTTGTGAGTATTAAAAATACTCTTGCCTGGTGATTAGGTTTATCAAAAATGCCAATTTAAATATTCAGCGGTCGGGGCCATCTTTCTAAAGCCTGTTCTTTTTGGAGAGTTGCCAATGGTTTAGTTCGAGAACTTTTTTCAAGTAATGCTAGACTTAAATAGAAAGAGATTTGTATTACCTATACCTACTCCCTGGAGCATTGACTTCGATCGAGTTGGTAAATTTGATTAATCACAGGTGAATCATGGAGCTTGAACTCGTCCCGATCGATGGAGAAAAGGTCCTCACTGAGGAAGAGAAAGAGCGCCTCAAACGGCGTATCAAACCTATTCCACCTGAAAAACTGGAGGTCTTCTCTAAAGAGGACCGCAAACAGATAAAACACTTTCTCATCCAACTGATTGCTGTAACCGAGCAAATCCATCACGATATCGACATTGAGAACCCGCCCAGTGATCAAAAGGAACATCTAGATAAGATGCATAGCCTACGCCGTGATCTCTTCATCAAGCAGCATTCTGCCGTCAAGAAATTCTGTGAACTGCTGGATATTAGTGCCGCGGAGCCATGGCATGAATTTGAGGTACTTATTTCAGAGCTGCTTGGTGAAGATCGCCATCACTATTTCGAGACCAAGAACGAGAGCGGGGTCAATGCCGCCATAGACAATCCCTTCCTGATGCAAGTGGAGGATCAGCAGGACCGTGCAGAGGAAGAGCGACTCACTCTCACGGCAAAGAGCCGCATGACACCCCATGAAATCGGTGAGCTGATCTATCTTCACTCCCTGGAGGATATCGTCAAAGACATCATTAGCGCACGCAATGTGATCAGCGGACAATTCTGGGATGACGAATATTACGACCTTTGAATAGCCCATCTCGTGGGTATTCGCATAGTGTTTCCGAGAAAAGCTCGAAACCGAAGCATTCGTCTGTTCTTTGGGAAGCCGTCAGTTATTTGCCAGGTACAAGATTAAATAATTTAACTTATTCTACCGAATTAACTATTCATTGAGATCCGTTTTCTCGGTAGTACGCTTCAAATGATATTTTATCTAGTGGTTTAGAAAATAAATATCCTTGCATAAGATCACAATTACTTTGAACCAGAATATTTTCCTGTTCTCGGGTTTCAATGCCTTCTGCAACCACCTTTAAACCGAAAACTTTGGACATGTTTAATATCATCTCCACCATTGATTGATTTTTGGAGTTTTCTGTTAATTCCTGAATGAATGAACGGTCAATTTTAATTTCATCCAGCGGGACTTTTCTTAAATAACTTAATGATGAATAACCGGTACCAAAATCATCGATTGAAAAAGAAAAATCATTGTCTTTTAAACAATTCATTATGTTGATTAAGACGTCAATTTCATCGGCCATGACGCTTTCAGTTAATTCAAAAACAATTTTTTTCCTAAGTGCAGCGGTTAAATACTGATTACTCAGTTTCTCAACATCCTCGATAAAACTATAATGATAAAACTGTCTGATACTTACATTGATAGAGATTTGCTTTAAGTCAATCTTATTGCCATGCCATTCCTTAATTGTCTTGAATGCTTCCTCAATTACAAAATAACCTATATCAATAATCGAGCCCGTTTTCTCTGCAATTGGAATAAATTCAGTGGGTGAAATCCATCCCAGTTCTTCATTAAACCAACACAGGAGTACCTCACAACCTTCGACACAACGGGTTTTATTAACTTGAGGTTGAAAGTTAAGCAGAAATTCATTTTTCATCAGTCCCTGATGAAGAAGTCTTTCTATTTCAAGATTGCGTTCAACTCTTGCTGCAACCTCATTGCCAAAAACGACAACTCCATCCCTGCCTTTATCTTTAACTTCATACATTGCAATATCAGCTTCCTTAATATACTGATTTGCATTTTGATTTGTATCGTTAAGTATGCTGATGCCTATACTGGCACTGATATATAAACTGTGTTTGTCAATATTATATTCTGACTTTAGTGAAGTCCGTAGTTCTTCGGCAATTTTT
>JARRJW010000054.1:0-10343 GCA_037388785.1 Gammaproteobacteria bacterium | reverse complement strand
CGCCTGCCGGCCACGGTACTGATCACACTGAAAAGCGCAAACAATACGATCTGCCATTCCCAGAACATACCCGGTTGTAACAACACGAACACACCGACGATGGCCGCCGAAAAACCCAGCCACAGGAAGAAAGCCGCTGGTGAGAAAACCTCCAGCACGATCAAAACGATGGCCAATACCCACCAATGCCAAAAATCGACCGCCTGTAACCATTCTGCCATCACTGATCAGGCTCCCTGTTTTTTATCAAATGCCGCTTTGGCCACTTCAGCGATACCGGAAATCGATCCGATCAGGCTACTTGCTTCCAGTGGCATCAATACCAGCTTGTTATTTTCAGAGACGGCAATATTCTGCAGTGCCTCGGTGTATTTTTGCGCAATGAAATAATTAACCGCCTGTACATCACCTTTGGCAATCGCTTCAGAAACCATGGTCGTCGCCTTGGCTTCAGCTTCTGCGAGTCGTTCCCTGGCCTCGGCTTCCCGGAACGCGGCTTCTTTTTCACCTTCAGCTTTAAGAATTTGAGATTGTTTCTGGCCCTCAGCCTCCAGAATCTGAGACTGGCGTGTGCCTTCTGCCTCTAAAATGGCTGCACGCTTTTCGCGTTCGGCTTTCATTTGGCGTGCCATGGCATCCACCAGGTCTGTTGGCGGTGTAATGTCCTTGATTTCGATGCGCGTGACCTTAACCCCCCAGGGCGTGGTTGCATCATCCACAACTGACAACAGTGTTGCATTGATGGCATCACGGTTAGACAGCAGTTCATCCAGGTCCATCGAACCCATCACGGTACGGATATTGGTCATGGTTAAATTAAGTATAGCCCTGACCAGGTCATTGACCTCGTATGCCGCCTTGGCGGCATCCAGCACCTGGTAAAACACCACACCATCAGCACGGACCATGGCATTATCGCGCGTAATCACTTCCTGGGAAGGCACATCCAGCACCTGCTCCATCATGTTTATTTTCCTTCCGACCTGGTCAATTATCGGAACAATCAGGTTCAATCCCGGACGCATGGTGCCGGTGTAGCGACCAAATCGCTCAACGGTATATTCATTACCCTGGGGCACGCTTTTGACACCCAGCACGACGACAACAACCGCCAGAACCAGCAGGGCTAATACGAAAACATCCATCACCACTCTCCTAAGTTAAAATTCGCAGAGAAGACTCAATCCTGTTTCTGAAGAAAGTGTCAGCAGCAGGGATGCTGCTGCCAAGCCCCATGGATGGGTTTACTGCGTCTTTCGGATGAAAAAGATTGAGTCTTAATAATTTGAATATTTAATTACTTTACGCTGAATTTTAAAAACAGTATAACCGAATGAATATGACGATATCATTTTCCTGCTTTCGTGCCCGATAAAATTATTAAACCCCCGAAAACCCTGCTGCGTCATGTTGGCCGCGCCATCGCTGATTATGACATGATCAGAGAGGGAGACCGCATTCTCATTGGTGTTTCCGGTGGCAAGGATTCCCTGTCACTGTTACAGATACTGTATCACCTGAAAACCTATGCCCCGGTCAAATTCGAACTGGGCGTACTTACAGTAGATCCGGAAGTTGAAGGTTTCAATCCGTCGTCACTGACTGACTACTACGAGCGCCTGGGGCTTAGATGGCATTTCGAACAGCAGCCGATTATGGAAGATGCCAAGACAAAAATGCAGGGCGATTCTTTCTGTGCCTACTGCGCCCGCATGAAACGCGGCATCATGTACCGGACCTGTAGAGAAAACGGCTATAACGTTCTGGCATTGGCCCAACACCTGGATGACCTGGCTGAAAGCTTCATGATGTCGGCTTTTCACAAGGGCAAACTGGAAACCATGAAAGCTCACTATACAAATGATGCTGGCGATATTCGCGTTATCAGGCCACTGGTTTATGCAAGGGAAAACCAGATGGCCGAATTTGCTAAAACTGCCGGTCTGCCGATAATTCCGGATTCCTGCCCTGCCTGTTTTTCGGCGCCGACACAAAGGGAATATTTTAAGCAACTGCTTCGCCAGGAAGAATTGAAGAACAAGCAGTTGTTCGGAAGTTTACTCTCTGCCATGCGGCCACTGATGGGTGACGCCAGCGCTGATTCTAAAAAAGCAATCTTGACGAGCAGTTCATGAAACAAGATATCTCGCCAGGCTCGATATGACACTTAGGCTGTCTTCTTCATTATTTTCCGGTGTCTAAGGCCATGGATGGCTGAAGCAGAGCGCTCCAGGGAAGGGCTTGAGCGTCCCGATAAAAGCAATCAGGCAGTTAATTGATTTTCGAAGGATGGCCATCTCTTTTCGCTCAGAGTAAAATCTGACATCTCATTTTTTATCACAAGAAAAACATGGACAAGCAGTACAAGCCCGAAAACATTGAAACTGCCGCACAAAACTACTGGCAGGAAAAACAGTCATTCAAAGCGCTAGAGGATCCTGACCGGGAAAAATTCTATTGCTTGTCAATCAGTCATTCAAAGCACTGGAGGATCCTGACCGGGAAAAATTCTATTGCTTATCAATGTTCCCTTATCCCAGCGGCAAACTGCACATGGGCCATGTCCGCAATTACACCATTGGTGATGTTATTTCCCGTTACCAGCGCATGCTGGGTAAAAACGTGTTGCAGCCGATGGGCTGGGATGCGTTTGGCCTGCCGGCTGAAAATGCCGCGATCAAAAACAACACGCCACCGGCCGAATGGACCTACGCCAACATTGATTACATGAAGGGCCAGTTAAACCGTCTGGGTTTTGGCTATGACTGGGATCGTGAACTGGCAACCTGTGATCCCGATTATTACAAGTGGGAACAATGGCTGTTCACCCGCCTGATCGAAAAAGGCATGGCTTACCAGAAAAAAGCCACCGTCAACTGGGATCCGGTTGACCAGACAGTACTCGCCAATGAACAGGTGATTGATGGTCGCGGCTGGCGTTCAGGTGCCGTTGTCGAAAAGCGCGATATTGAACAGTGGTTTCTGAAAATCAGCGACTATTCCCAGGAATTGCTTGATGACCTGGACAAACTGCCGGATTGGCCGGAACGCGTTATCACCATGCAGAAAAACTGGATTGGCCGTTCTGTTGGCCTGCAAATGCAGTTTGGCCTGGAAAACACTACTGAGACGCTCGAAATTTTCACCACCCGCCCAGACACGTTAATGGGTGTAACCTATGTTGCTGTCGCCGCCGAACATCCTTTGGCTATCGAAGCCTCAAAGACCAACCCTGAATTGGCCAGTTTTATAGAGGAATGCAAACTTGGCGGGGTTTCCGAGGCTGAAATGGAAACCATGGAAAAGAAAGGCTTCCCGCTGGGTATCAATGCCATTCATCCCGTGACCGGCGAAACAGTGCCTGTATTTGCCGCAAACTTTGTTTTGATGAGCTATGGCAGTGGCGCAGTCATGGCAGTACCCGGTCATGACCAGCGAGACTGGGAATTTGCTGAAAAATACGGCATTGAGAAAAAACAGGTGATATTTCCTGCAACAGACGAGCAAGTTGGTATTGAGCAGGCCGCCTATGTAGAAAAAGGCATACTAAAAAATTCCGGAGAATTTGATGGCCTGACATCAGAACAGGCTTTTGATGCTATCGCTGACTGGCTTGAAGCGCATGGCAAGGGTCAGCGCCAGGTAAACTTCCGACTGCGCGATTGGGGCGTTTCACGTCAGCGCTACTGGGGTTGCCCGATTCCCGTGATTAAGGATAGCGCCGGTAACTCGCGTCCGGCGACAGAGTTCCCGGTCCGACTTCCCGAAGATGTGATTGTCGATGGTTCCGGCTCACCCTTGAAGAAGATGCCGGAATTTTATGAATTAGCGAATAACGAACAGCGGGAAACAGACACCTTTGATACCTTTTTTGAATCGAGTTGGTATTTTGCCCGTTACTGCTGCCCGGATGCCAATGACAGCATGCTTGATGAACGCGCCAGGTACTGGCTACCGGTCGACCAGTACGTTGGCGGCATTGAACACGCCATTCTGCATTTGCTGTATGCACGTTTCTTTAACAAGCTGATGCGTGACGAGGGTTTGATTGACAACGATGAACCGTTCTCCCGCCTGTTGACCCAGGGCATGGTCATCGCCGAGACTTTTTACCGGGAAAATGCTGATGGCTCCAAGGACTGGTTTAATCCGGCTGACATTGATATCGAACGTGACAGCAAAGGCAAGGTGATTCAGGCCCGGCTGAAAAGCGATGGCCAGCCTGTCATCTCTGGTGGCGTTGAAAAAATGTCAAAGTCAAAAAATAACGGTGTCGATCCACAGGACCTGATCAACCGTTTTGGCGCCGATACCGTCAGACTTTACACCATGTTTACTGCACCACCGGACCAGTCACTGGAATGGTCCGAGGAAGGCGTTGAAGGCGCTCACCGCTTTCTGAAACGACTGTGGATTCTGGCTGCCGAGATGTCCAGCGATGAGCTGGGTATTCCCGATGAACTACCGGAACGTTTGCAAAACAGTCGCAGGGAGATACACACCAACCTGAAAAAGGCGCTTTATGATTATGAGCGCCAGCAATACAACACGGTCGTTTCATCCTGTATGACAATAGTCAACAACCTGTACAAACTTGATGAAACCAACGAAGACAAGGCTGTGCTTCGCGAAGGCATGAGCATTGTGCTGCGGCTTTTGGCACCGATTGCACCACATGTCACCCACCACCTGTGGACTGAACTGGGTTTCGGTGAAGACATACTTACTGCCAGCTGGCCACAACTGGATGAAAGCGCACTCACCCAGGACACACTGGAGTACGTGGTGCAGGTTAACGGAAAAGTTCGCGCCAAGATCCAGGTTGCAGCGGATGCTGACAAAGCTGCGATTGAAGAAACCGCGAAAAGTAACGAAAACGTGCAACGCTTCACTGAAGGCGCTACCATTCGGAAAGTGATTGTTGTGCCGAACAAGTTAGTCAACATAGTAGCCAACTAGTTTCTGAAGACGACAGGCTTAATTAACCAAACATTGCCATTTTTATTTGAAATGAATATTTCGACAAACAAAATTTCTTATCAATTTATATTGTTATTATTAACTTCCAGCCTGGTTTTAAGTACCGTCAGCTGCGGCTTCAAGTTACGCCAGGCGGCATCCTTGCCCGCCAACTTCGGGCCGGTGCAAATCCAGGGTATAGGCAAACTTTCTGCATTCTACAAGAGCGTTCGCAATGCCCTGCGTCAGAATTCCATTGATATTACCGACGACGGTTCTGCCAACCACACTATTGTAATCAGTAACTATCGCCGTGACAGAAAAGTGCTCTCGGTAGGTGCCAACGGCAAAGTATCCGAGTATGAGTTGATCAGCTCCGCCAGTTACCAGGTTCTCGATAGTAGTGGGCAGTCACTTTATCCATCAGAAAACTTCTCAGTCAGTCGCTATTACACGGTTTCCACCAATGAAACCCTGAGTGATGACCTTGAAGAAGCCGATCTCTACGAGCGTATGGAACAATCACTGGTGAACCAGATATTCCGTCATATTGCAGCTAACGTGAATTAATCAGCAAACGGTGCGACTGGGTTTTCACGAATTAGCCGGCAGTCTGAAAAAGGGCCTGTCTTCAATTTACCTGGTCAGCGGTGATGAACCGTTACAACAGCTTGAAGCTGCCGACCTGATACGCACCACGGCACGCGATGCCGGTTATGCCGACCGCAAGATTCTTGATGCCTCAAACAATTTCGACTGGAATGAACTGACTGCCGAGGCCAATAGCCTGTCGCTGTTTGCAGAGCTGCGCATCATCGACTTGCGTATTACCAATGGCAAACCCGGCACCGAAGGCAGTAAAGCCTTGACCGCCTATTGTGAAAACCCGCCTCAGGATACCCTGCTGCTGATTACCATGCCAAAACTGGACCAGCAGCAAACTCGAAGCAAATGGTATAAAAGCATCGACAGCAAAGGCATGGTTATCCAGGTCTGGCCAGTTAATGAGCAACGCCTGCCGCCCTGGATAGAACAACGTATGCGTCAAAAAAGCCTGACACCCGAGCCCGGCGTCATCAATATGCTGGCCGACCGGGTAGAAGGTAACTTACTGGCCGCTACCCAGGAAATTGAGAAACTGCTTTTACTTTATGGTCCCGGCATCATTACCACCGAGCAAATGACCGCAAGTGTTGCTGACAGTGCACGCTTTGACGTGTTTGGCTTAATTGATGCTGCCCTGATGGGCAATACCAATCGCTGCCTGAGAATTCTGGATGGGCTAAAACATGAGGGTACGCCCACCGCTGTCATCTTGTGGGCCCTGGCCAGGGAAGTCCGGCAAATGGCGCAGATTGCTTTCCAGGCCAGTGACGGCATGCCGCTCAGCAAGGTGTTTGCCGACCACAGGATCTGGGAAAAACGCAAACCTTTAATTAACAAGGCCCTGAAAAAGCTCTCCCCGAAACAATGGCAAAACTTACTCAAGACCTGCCACGAAGCAGACCTGGCGGTTAAAGGGCAACGCAAATCCGATCCCTGGCTATTATTCGAGGACATCGCCATCACCATGTCCGGTCATCCGGCACCGGTTAAACTTAAAGCATAGGCATTTGTGACAACCTGAAACACGGTAAAATTTCCGTTACCTGGTCAGTTATGGTTAGACCGGCGTATCTGATTCTTATAAAATTGTTTTTTTACGCGATTTTAAAAACACCACGATGAGCGAAATTACTGACATTCAAGCCTATATGACTGATCTGGGGCAGCAGGCCCGCAAAGCCGCTCGCGTCCTCGCCGCAGCCAGCACCAAAGATAAAAATGCAGCACTGCAAGCCATTGCTGATGAACTGGATAAACAACGTCAGTTGCTCATTAAGGAAAATCAGCGCGATATGCAGGCTGGTCGTGAAAAAGGCCTGGATGCTGCCCTGCTTGACCGTCTGGAACTGACCGAACCACGCATTGACAGCATGATTGAAGGCCTGCGCCAGATCGCTTCACTGAATGATCCCATCGGTGAAATTTTTGACATGAGCTATCGTCCCAGCGGTATCCAGGTTGGCCGTATGCGCGTACCTCTTGGTGTGGTTGGTATCATTTACGAATCACGTCCAAACGTCACCGCCGATGCTGCTGCATTGTGCCTGAAATCCGGTAACGCCTGTGTTCTCAGGGGTGGTTCCGAGGCTTTTTATTCCAACCAGGCGATTGCCAGCTGTATCGCTAACGGACTGCAAGCCCATGGCCTGCCGGCCGATGCCGTACAGGTTTTACAAACCACTGACCGACAGGCTGTCAGTTACATGATCACCATGCCCGAGTCGATCGACGTGATTATTCCCCGTGGCGGTAAAGGCCTTATTGAACGCATCAGCAATGAGGCGCGTGTGCCAGTCATAAAACACCTCGATGGTATTTGTCACGTCTACATTGATGACGCAGCTGATCCTGATAAAGCTTTTGATATTGCTATTAATGCCAAAACCCAGCGATACGGCACCTGTAACACCATGGAAACCCTGCTGGTGGCCGAATCTATAGCCGACGAGGTTTTACCACGGATTGCATCTACCCTGGCTGACAAAGGCGTCGAACTACGTGGCTGTTCCAACACCTGCAAATTGCTTGATGGCAAATGCATAGCCGCCAGTGACGAAGACTGGGATACCGAATACCTGGCACCAATACTGTCAATTCGCATTGTCGAATCCATGGACCAGGCTATCGATCATATTGCCATGCACAGCTCACAGCACACTGAAAGCATCGTCACAGAAAATTACACCAAGGCCCGAGTATTCCTGCGTGATGTCGATTCAAGCTCGGTCATGGTGAATGCCTCAACACGATTTGCAGATGGTTTTGAATATGGATTGGGTGCGGAAATCGGTATTTCCACAGACAAGTTTCACGCCCGCGGCCCGGTGGGTCTTGAAGGCTTGACCTCAGTGAAATTCATTGTGCTCGGGGATGGTCACATTCGTCAGTGAGCATGATTGGTATTTTTGGTGGCACCTTTGACCCGGTTCACAATGGTCACCTGGAAACCATTCAATATGTTCGCCAAAGTTTGAACCTGGAACAGGTCCGGCTGATTCCGCTTGGCCATGCAGTTCATCGACAACAGCCAATAGCTTCAGCCAGCCAGCGAATCGAGATGCTCAATGCTGCCACCATTAACCTTGAGGGCCTTGTTGTAGATGATCGTGAAATCAATCGCCCCGGTGGCTCCTACACGGTGGATACACTTGAGTCCCTGAGGCGGGATTTTCCCGGTAAAAGTCTATGCCTGATCATTGGCACCGATGCCTTTAATGGATTCGAGACATGGAAAACACCGGATAAAATTCTTTCCCTGTCACACCTTGTCGTAATGCAGCGCCCTGCAACGGATAAAGACTCGATTCAAACTGAGTTTACAAAACAACTTTTAAAAACAAGGCAAGCTGAAACCGGGGAAGAATTGCAGCTTAACGATAGTGGTAAAATACTGTTTGTTGAGGTACCGCAGATAGATATCTCTTCAACCATGATCAGGTCAAAGCTGTCGGAACATGAAAATATCAACCAGCTTTTACCCAGCGCTGTAGAGCAGCTTATCAGGCAATGGCAACTGTACCTGTAAATGCGTATTTGCTAAGCCCTGCGAACCTGTGTAGTGTAGAAACTGTTACTAAAAACGGATGACTGAATGCAAGTTGAACAATTAAAAGACATTGTCATTAATGCCCTTGAGGACATGAAAGCCCAGGATATAAAAGTTCTCGATGTACGGGGTAAAACCAGCATCACCGACCTGATGATTTTTGCATCAGGTACTTCTGACCGACATGTAAAATCCATCGCTGAAACCGTTGCCTTTAAGGCCAAGCAGGCCGGTGAGCCACCACTGGGAACAGAAGGTGCGCTGGAAGGCGAATGGGCCCTGGTCGATTTAAACGGAGTTGTCGTGCATATTATGCAACCCAAGGTCAGGGATTATTACCAGTTGGAAAGGCTTTGGAGTACTGAAGGAAACAGCAGTACTGATGACTAGGACCCCAGAGAATGGATCGCTTTGATCGTATTTACGATCTTCACAAACTTCTAAGCAGTTCAAGATACCCGGTCTCGCGGGAAAAAATAGAGCAGGAACTTGAATGTTCCAGGGCCACTGCCAAGCGCATTATTGACAGCATGCGACTCTATCTTGATGCCCCTATCAAGTATGACCGCACCCTTAATGGTTATTACTACGATGGCAAACAGGAGCACCTGTATGAATTGCCTGGTCTTTGGTTTAATGCCAGTGAACTGCATGCACTTTTATCGGTGCAACAATTATTGAGCAGCGTTCAGCCCGGTCTGTTCGACAAGCAGCTGGCCCCGCTTAAAGAACGTATCAGCACACTCCTCAACATTCAGGGTACTTCCGGCGAAAACCTGCAGCAGCGCGTAAAAATTCTGCAGATGGCCAGCCGCCAGCAAAGCGATTTTTTCCAGCCGGTAGCCGGTGCTACGATGCAGCGCAAACGCCTGAAAATTGCTTACCTGAACCGCGGGCGCAATGAGACTGCTGACCGGATTGTTTCACCTCAGCAACTGGTGCACTACCGGGACAACTGGTATCTTGATGCCTGGTGTCATGAGAGGCAGGCGCTGCGAACCTTTGCACTGGATGCGATCAAGGCCGCCCGGGTACTTGACGAACCCGCTCATGAGGTTGCCAGTTCGGAAATGCATGACCATTACGAAAGCGCCTATGGCATTTTTTCCGGTAAGGCTGAACAAACCGCCTGCCTGCTATTCAAAGAAAAAATTGCACGCTGGGTCAGCAATGAAAACTGGCATCCCGAACAACAGGGCCAGTATCTTGAAGATGGTCGTTATCAACTTCTGATTCCCTATGCCAATCCGACTGAACTGGTGATGGATATTCTTCGATACGGACCTGATGTAGAGGTTGAATCCCCACCTGAACTGCGCAGCATGATCCGGCAACGCCTGACGCAGGCCCTGGACCACTACAGTTAACACCATGCAGATTTACCTGATCAGCGTTGGAAACAAGATGCCTGACTGGGTCAGTGCCGGTTACCGCGAATATGCCCGGCGTATGCCGCGTGAATGCCAGTTACAGCTGATCGAATTACCGCCCGCGCAACGCAGCAAAACGACTAACATTGAACGCGCGATTGAAGAGGAAGGTCAGCGTATCATCAAGGCGATTCCAAACAACTGCGATATCATCGCCCTGGACGTTAATGGCAAAAACCACAGTACGGAGTCATTAGCCAATTTGATGGAAACCTGGCTGCATAGCGGCAGGGATATTGCCCTGTTGATCGGGGGTGCAGATGGTCTTTCTAAACGCTGCCTTAGTCACGCAAACAGTAATT
>JARRJW010000053.1:599-8497 GCA_037388785.1 Gammaproteobacteria bacterium | reverse complement strand
ACCTGGCTACCAACCACCCTGACAACGCAGCCAGGGGTAAAAGCAGAAACAGTACTTCAGACATCATGTCTATTGAATCAGTCACGTATCGGGATAGTCCGTAGGTTTTTAACTTCTTCCTTGACCATGGTTGCCTGGCGCTTCAATCCATTGTTTTCATGCTTCAGCCTTAACATGAGACTGCTACAGGCAAAGAAGCCCCGTAGAGCGCCCAGGGACATAAATGCAATAAGAACAATAGAGAGCGGAAGCTCGATAAATGAAAAGTAGTAATCCAGCTTGACCATTTCAGAATTCAGAATGGCAAAAGCAGCACCTACAATGAGAAAAAACAGGAAAATGATCAGTTTGACCAGTTTCACTTCGCCTCCTTAATTTGAAAAATTAGCCAAAGCCATATGCTGTAGATGTGATTTTACAGCAACGGCCAGACCCTACAATAACATTGTAGCTGCCGGGTGAATTTTTTTAATTAAGTAGCCTGTGTTGATCAGGCATAGGCGTCGAGTAAGCCATCTGAACCAAGCTGTGTAGCCTGCTGTTCTTCCGGCATATCATTTTCACTGGTGTTTTCGGCGGTCCCGGTTGAATCATTATCATCAGAGAAACCGGCTAAATTTTCATTGCCCGCCCCCTGCCCGGCCAGTTTTCTGTCACTGACATCAACGTCCCCCAGGTCCAGGTTCTGCTGCTCAAACATTTCCCTGAGCCGTGGTACTGCCTGCTCAATGGCATCACGAACCACCTGGTGTTGACTGACAAAGCTAACCTGGGCCTGATTCTTCTCAATACTCAGCTTGATTTCAACCGGGCCTAAGTGTGCTGGGGTAATCCGCAACTGGGCGGACTGGAGTTTGTTTCCTATCATCCAGGCAATTCTTTGTCCCAGAGCCTGTCCCCATTGAGAGGTATGAAGATTCTGTGTCAGTGGCGCCGGCGATGCCTGCGACATCATTTGAGCGAATGAAGTACCGGAGTTGTTACTTTGCATTCCGGAAAAGCCGGATTCAGTACCCATTTTGCCTGCAATCGCCTGGCTATGCAGCCAGGCACTGGAATGTGCAGCTGGAACATTTTTGGCATTGCCCCCCATTATCTGGGTGGATGCCACGACATTTTTAACATCAATAGCCTTGGCATTTACCGGCAATTCAATTTCGGCTTCTCCATTCAGGCCTGGCTGGCTGGTACCAGCCTGATTGAGTGCAGCCTGGTTAGGCTTGAAGAAACCATCGGCTTTTTTGTCATTGGCTGCAAGCTGTGCGGTGACTGCCTGTTTTGCTGGGCGTTTATCAGACAGAATGACTTCTTCAGGTTTTATCTCACCAGCGAGATTTATTGGTGCATTTGACTGATCGACAACCGTATTGGGGTTGCCCTTTTCACCAGCATCTTCAGTTACAACTTCAGTGGCAGGGGTTTTATCCGATAAAGCAGGTGATCTTTCCGCTTTTGGCTCCGCCATTACCTGTTTCGTCAAGCTATTGATCTGCTCGTTCAGGGAGAGACTTAGCTCTTCAAGTTCCTGCTGAAGAGTTTTTAATGTTTTCAGCATTTCAGCATTCGTCTGGTCCGCAGGTAACTCGGTATTTTGAATTGCATCTGGATTTAACTGCTGAAATGACAATTCGATTTTCTCAATTGCTTCGCTGACTTTATCAAAAAGCTTTTGCAAAAGTTTCAGGTTGCCTGGTGAAGGGTTTTCCTCGATGAGGTTTTTGAATTCTAATTTCAATTCCTCAAGGAAGGCATTTGCCTCTTCTGGCAAATTATTGCCATCCGCAACCAATTCTTTGAATAGATCCATCAGCGCTGGCGGTATTGGCAGGTTTTCAAGAGCTTTTGCTGTTTCCGGTAACTCTACAGTGGGGCCTGCAGTCGGGTCTGCTGCATTCTGAAGATTCGCCATGATGTCAGAAAAAGGCCCTTTTTGGCCCGAAAAGCCCATAAGACCAGGGCCGAGAGCATTATCTGGAACAGTTACTGCATCGAGGCTAAGAGGGCCATTAAGCATTGGAAGCATAATCTTTTCCCGAATATCTAAACAGTTGGTTACCTGCCCTACATGAGGACAGCGCTATTTCAATACTCAACAATGCATTGATTGTGCCAACCTAACTGAAAGAAATCGCGACAAAGAACATACATCATGGATTGCCCGAGATTATTGCCCGAGATTATTGCTGGTGACTTCAAGTCACACCATGACCTTTTGCATTCTTCAGGCTGGCCTTTAATCGGACATCCAGGCTGATACCCATCTAGCTTTTCAGGAGAACTCGACTGGCTAAGATTTAGCCGACAGTAGACAAGTTAAACCCAGATCGTTAGAAATACGACTAATTACATGCCATTACCAAAGTCATCATGATGAATTTGGGTGTTTGCACGCATATCAGTCAGGGCCTTGGCATAGCCGATGAGGATACCAAGTCCCCAGTTAAGGCGTGATTTGTAATAACCATCAGTGGCCGGATCATTTTCCTGGTCATCCGGATTTAGCACTTTTTCAACATCTCGAATGATGAGGTGTTCGGGTATGTAACAAAGCCGGTTATTTTTGTAACTGCTCATGCGCAGTTCAGCGACCGGATAAGCACCACCAGTAGAGGAACTGATCGAAACAATATAAGCCGGTTTATGGCCTAATTGAAAGCGGTTGAACATCAGGAAAAAGTTCTTTAAGCCGGCCGGTACCTGTCCATGCCATTCAGGAACAACAATGACAAATGCATCTGAACTTGAAAGATTGTCTTTCAATGGCTGCAAGCGTTTTTCCCAGGTTTCATCCTGCTCCCAGATGGACTGTTCCCAGAGTGGCAATGGGTTATCAGCCAAAAGGTAAAGATAGGTGTCAATATCTTCAAAATCATTTTGCAGTGAATTGTCTATGAACCGGGCAATTTTTTCACTTTGTGAAGGGTTGCGATGACTTCCACTGATAATACTGATTTTCATTTTGTTATTTCTCCTTTCCAGTTAGCCTGTAGAAATGTCTGAATCAATGTTTGATACGGTTAGGTTAACCGTAAAAACAAGGAAGTGGCCTTCTATTTTGTTGGGTTTAATGACTGGTATTTTTATTCAAGTTATTCTGAAAGCATTGATGTCAAACGCTGCTCATCTATTATCGTAACACCAAGGTTTTTAGCCTTATCAAGTTTTGAACCGGCTTTTTCTCCCGCAACCAGGTAGTCTGTTTTTGCCGATATGCTACCCGAAACCTTTGCACCGGCCTCAAGTAACAGGGCTTTGTATTCATCTCTTGGCTTTGAGAGTGCACCAGTCAGTACAAAAGTCACACCGGCAAGTGTGTTAGAAGTATTCTCAGTGGTTATGGCTGGCCAGTTCACGCCGTTGTCGAGCAGTTTTTCAATGACTTCATTGTTATGCTCCTGCTCAAAAAATGACTGGATAAATGATGCGACGACTGGACCGATATCCTGCGTCTGTTGTAATTCATCAATAGAGGCATTTTTGATTGCCTCGATAGTCCTAAAATGATTCGCCAGGTTTCTGGCAGTAGCCTCACCTACCTCCCTGATACCGAGTGCGTAAATAAACCTTGGCAAGGTTGTTGACTTGCTTTTTTCTAGCGCATTTATAAGGTTCTCGGCAGATTTTTTCGCCATTCTTTCAAGCTTGGCAATCTGTTCTACACTGAGGTCAAACAAGTCTGCTGGAGTTTTAATCATTTCCAGGTCCACCAGCTGTTCCACCAATTTATCACCCAGACCATCAATATCCAGGGCCTTTCTGGATGCGAAATGTTTAATTGCCTCTTTACGTTGCGCCGGACAGAAAAGCCCGCCACTGCATCGTGCAACAGCCTCTCCTTCAATACGGACAATATCTGACTGGCAAACCGGGCATTGGGATGGCATAACCACTGCCTCAGTTCCTTCTGGTCGCATATCAGGTATCACACGCACTACTTCAGGAATTACGTCGCCAGCACGACGAATATAAACCGTGTCACCTACCCGAACATCTTTGCGTTGAATTTCATCCATGTTATGTAATGTCGCATTACTGATGGTGACGCCGCCAACGAAAACCGGTTTTAACCTTGCCACTGGCGTGATGGAACCTGTTCGACCCACCTGAAATTCTATTGCCTCGACGCTGGTCATTTCCTCCTGGGCTGGAAACTTCCAGGCAATGGCCCATCTGGGGGCTCGTGAGACAAACCCCAGCTGTTGCTGAAGTTGGAAATCATCCACCTTGTAAACCACACCATCTATGTCATACGGCAATACTTCACGCCTGGCAGCAATATCCTGGTATGCGTGGCTAATACCTTTTATACCAGAAACCACTTTCAACTCGGGTGAAACCGGTATTCCCCATTGTTTCAATAGCTGCATGGTGTCGGAATGCGTTTTTGGCAGATTTTTGTCACTTATTTCACCTAGCCCGTAACAAAAGAAAGATAAGGGACGTTTGGCAGTAATTTTTGAATCCAGTTGACGCAAACTACCCGCAGCTGCATTTCTGGGATTGGCAAAGGTTTTTTCACCTTTATCTAAGGCCTGGCGATTAAGTTTTTCAAAACCTTTTTTGGGCATAAAAATCTCACCGCGTATTTCAATCACATCGGGGAAATCTTTTCCCATTAGCCTTAGTGGAATAGCGGGTATTGTTTTGACGTTTTGAGTGACGTCTTCACCGGTAAAGCCATCACCGCGTGTAGCGGCAGTAATTAGCAGACCATTTTCATAGCGTATACTGATTGCCAGGCCATCGAGTTTGGGTTCAACCGAAAAAACTGTTGCCTGGTCAGTTTTTAAACGATCTTTAATGCGGGATAGAAAATCTGTCATCTCTTCCTGGCTGAAGGCATTATCCAGCGACAGCATAGGTATTGAGTGAGATACCTGGGTAAAGGCTTTTAAGGGGGTGGCGCCAACCCTTTGTGTTGGCGAGCTCTCTGAAAAAAATTCCGGATTTTCTGCTTCCAGTCCCTGCAGCTCACGCATTAACCGGTCATATTCGGAATCGGGAATGGTTGGGTCGTCCAACACATAGTATGAATAATTGTGTTTATCGATCTGGTCGCGAAGCTGTTCAATCTTCTGCTTCAGCGACAGTTTGGAACCGGTCATAACTTTTGCATGGCAAGCTGAAGTTTTTGCTTGTACTGCAACACAGCATCTCTTTCATGTTCAATACTTTGTGAAGTCATGACACTGTGAGAGCCATCCTGTAATTCTGCGCCAAGAATATAGCTGATACGTTTTGCTGCATTCATCATTTCTGAAAAAGCGGTCATGCAGTCTACCGGAGCCGGTAATTGGGAAAATAGCGTCAGACCGGGTGTTTTCAGATTCTGCATATCATTCAGATCGAAGGAACCGGGCTCGACCAGGTTGGCCATGCTGAAAATTGATTTGCCGGTTTTTTCATCCATACGATGAAAAATGTTGAATTCACCGTGCGTCAGGTTGAGTTCAGAAGCCAGGTCAAGAATCATCTGGCCACTGATTTCATTTTTTCTGGAAATCAGGTTGACCTGTAAAATTTTGGTTGGCAGATCTGCACCTGCTTCAAACTCCTCGAATGCACCAACTGCTGAAAATGACAGGTCATCATCAATTGAAACCTGCTCAACAGCATCATTTTTCATGATGATTTCAAAGTCATCGTTCGGCGAATTTGCCTGTGCTGATTCATTTTTTTCTGGTTCATGTTCATGACTGATGTCACCCCTGGCATCATTGGAAAACACGCTGGCATCATGTCTGCGTGCCTTGCGTTTTGATTGAAGGTTGTGGAAACGTGAGTCAACATGTTTCCTCTTGTCCCAGAAATAAATTCCTGCAACAAAGGCAACACCAAGAACAAAAAGTAAAATTCGTAATTCTGTACTATCCATTTTTAAACTACGGCAAGTTTTGCGGCTTCATCAATATCTACTGAGACTAACCTGGAAACACCAGGTTCGTGCATGGTTACACCCATAAGCTGATTGGCAATTTCCATTGTCACCTTGTTATGTGTGATAAAAACAAACTGAACTTTTTCTGACATTTCCTTGACCATCTTACAAAAACGGCCAACGTTGGCATCATCGAGGGGTGCGTCAACCTCATCAAGCATACAGAATGGTGCCGGGTTGATCTGGAAAATTGAAAACACCAGGGCTACGGCGGTCAATGCTTTTTCACCACCGGAAAGCAAGTGAATGCTCGAGTTTCTTTTACCAGGAGGTCTGGCCATAATGGAGACACCGGCATCTAGCACATCCTCACCAGTTAATTGCAGGTAGGCATGACCGCCACCGAAGAGTTTTGGGAACAGTTCTTTGAGCCCGGCATCCACGGTATCATAGGTTTCCTTGAATCGGGTTCGGGTTTCCCGGTCAATTTTCTTAATCGCGTTTTCAAGCGTTTCCAGTGATGCAGTTATATCTTCGTTTTGCTTATCAAGATATACCATACGCTCGGATTGCTCCTTGAACTCATCGATTGCGGCGAGGTTAATCGGCCCCAGCCGGGTAATCCGCCGTTCAAGTTTTTCAACCTGTTCCTGCCATTCACTGGCATTGGCATTTTCGGGTAGCTGTTCCAGTAACTGTTGAGCCTGGTTGCCGGTTTCAGAAATCTGCTCACTGATGTTTTGATGCCTGACCAAAGTCTCCTGGCGTCGCATTTTACTCTGGGTGATACGGTCTCGCTGTTGCTGAACTTTTGTTTCTACTGACAGACGGTTCTGCTCGAGTTCTCGCACTTCATGATCGATATCAGCCAATTTCTGACGGGCTGCAGATAGTTGTTCTTCAACAGCCAGACGTTTCTCCAGATTCGCGGCAAGTTCATTTTGCTGCTCAACCAGTGGCTGTTCTGACTGGTTAAGGGAATCTGAAAGCCGATCGCGTCTTTCCTGTAAGTGCTGCAGTTGCCCGGTCATTCTCGACAGGTTTTCGTTTAATGCATTGACAGAACTTTTCATCGATTCAATGCGAAGCTCTGCCTCGTGTAAACGATGTTTTTCACTGCCTGCCTGTTCCCTGGCCTGCTGAAGACTGCTGCGCAACTCATCACGTTTCTGCACAAGCTGTTCGCGACGCTCGCCGTGAGTTTCCATTTCATGTAATGCTTCGTGCAGGCGGCCTCGCGATTCTTCGCTGAGCTGCTGTCCCGAGGAAATCTGCTGTTCAATTTCTCCACGTTCCGCATCAAGAGATGCGATACGGTTGTTAATGTTATCCACCCGCGCTTGACGGCTGCCGACATGTCCACGCCAATCACCCAACTGGCGCGTCAGGCTGTTGAGCTGTTTTTGCTGCTGTTCACGATTCTGTTCAGCCTGGCGTACATTTTCCCGGCCAACCTGGATAGCCTGCTCAAGAGCTTCAATGGATGCAGCTGTTGACGAGATATCTTTGCGTAAGCGGTTAATTTCATCTTCTCTGGCAAGCATGCCACCTTTTTCATCGGCGACACGGTTAATGCGAATCCAGGAGCGACTGACCCAGACACCATCAGACGTGATCAGTGACTGATGAGGTTCAAGACTGGATCGATTAGCAAGCGCATCCGATAATGAGTCAGCCGTGCTGACATTAAGCAACAATGATGAAAGGTCGTATTTTGACTGGACATAATGAAGCAGGCTGTTTTCCGGAAGGCTACCCTGGTAAGGTTTTGTTGAACCGTCAAACAGCGCCAACTGTCCTTTTTCAAACTGGGTAATGGCCTCTGCAGAGAGATTGAAGTCTTCAATACAGACAGACTGTAGAAAGAAAGCCATGACGGTTTCAACCGCGGTCTGCCATTGAGAATCAACGCTGATTTTTTCCAGCATTCTTTCGGCATCAGCCAGGCCATTCTGGTCGAGCCATTGATTGACTGCCTTTTCGTGCTTGCCTAGTGCATCCTGCTGCAATGCTTCCAGTG